>JAUZPT010000499.1 GCA_030705745.1 Bacillota bacterium
AGCAATGGAGAAGCTTAAGAACGGAACTGCCAAAGGTGAACTGGAAGTCTCATTAGGAAAAAATGGACATATAACAGCGAAAGATGTAATAGATGCGGCCCGTAACGGTGATGAAACAGCCGTGGGCGTTATGGAAGAAGTTTCTTTTCATCTTGGGTTAGCACTAGCCAACATTGGCAATACGCTCAATCCTGAAAAAATCGTCCTTGGCGGTGGAGTCTCGCGGGCTGGAGAGGTATTGTTGGATGGTGTAAAATTCAATTTCGATAAATTTGCTTTTCCGCGAGTAAAGCAGTCTACACAAATTTCGGTTGCTACTTTAGGAAATGATGCCGGTGTAATTGGTGCGGCATGGCTGATAAAAAATAAATCATCGATCCTGTAACCCATGAATGCTCAAACCTGCAAATTCCTTGCAGGTTTTTTTGGATGTCAATACTCATCTTTCCAATTTGCCATCATATGTATTTGATGATGGGAAGGAGGTTGGGGATGGAAATACGTGTGAGAAATGGGGATTCGCTTTGGTATTACAGCCGTCTTTTCGGAGTGCCAGAAAAGCTAATTATGGATTCCAATCCGGGAATTGCTGATGATGAATTGGGAATTTCCAAAACAATACGCATTCCTGGTTACAGGAAAGTTCCTTATACCTTATTGGCTGGTGATACATTATGGAATATATCCACATATAGCGGAATCCCCGAAGATATGCTTTTTCTTTTGAATGAGGAGAGAACGGTAACTCATTTTTCTGTTGGAGAAACAATCTATTTGCCTATAAAAGAAACAGGAACACCAAATAGAAGAAAAACATTCTATGATTCAAGGCAATTGGACTTGGACATTATATATCTCCAAAACATATATCCATTTTTACGCTTTCAGGTGATTGGGAAAAGTGTGCTTGGAAAACCAATACATGAAATAAGAATTGGGCATGGTCCTCGCAAAATCCATATGAATGCGTCTTTTCATGCAAATGAATGGATCACTTCCCTCATTCTCATGGACTTTATTGAATTTTATTTATTGTCTCTTACAAATGGAACGGAGTTAGCCGGCACGACTGCGCTCGCTCTATACGAACAGGTGGAGCTATCTATTGTTCCGATGGTCAATCCCGATGGAGTGGATTTGGTCCTGAATGGGCCTCCGCAGGATCAAAGGAAAAACCTGATTGAATTAAATGGAGGAAACGATGAGTTTGTCCATTGGAAAGCAAATATAAGGGGCGTGGATTTAAATAACCAATTTCCTGCAAATTGGGAAGTGGAAAAAATTCGGAAGCAGCCAAAAGCACCTGCAGCACGTGACTATCCGGGCGATTCCCCGTTAACGGAACCTGAAGCCATTGCACTTGCCAATTTGGCTCATCAAAATGCGTTTTCATGTATTGTAGCGCTCCATACTCAGGGAAAGGAATTTTATTGGGGATATGAAGGGCTTGAACCCCCACAGTCAGAAGAAATCGCTAAGGAATTTGAACGGAAGAGCGGATACAAAGCTGTCCGATATGTAGACAGCCATGCTGGCTATAAAGATTGGTTCATCCAAGAGTTTCGCCGTCCCGGTTTTACTGTTGAATTAGGAAAAGGGATTAACCCACTGCCTCTTTCAATGGTAGATGAAATTATACACGAGGTAAGAGGGCTCTTTATATCATTGCTTTCATATCACTTGAAATAAATAATTGAAAATGTTTAAACCACTTGTTTTCAAGAAATTTTAAACTTAAAATGGTGTAGGAGTTTTAAGTAAAGCCGTTATAATACGGCTTTTTTCTCTTTGGAAAATAATAATAAAAAAATGAAACATTTTAAAATGTGGGTTCGTCTTAATGTATACCAAGGCGAGGAGGAAGGTGAGGAGAATGAGTGGAACGCACCGTGTGCATGCAAAAATCATTATGAATTTCCTGGTAGTGATAAGCCTTTTATTTATGTTTAGTGCATGCTCTAACCAAAATCAAAGCCCACATCCACCTTCTTCATCGAAAAAAAATAAAGAGCTCAAAAACCATTTTGCACATTTCACTGTTGCTCAATGGAAGCTGCCGATAAAAGTTCCAGAAGGAGAGTTTTTTAAAATATGCTGTTGGGAAAATAGTTCTCAA
>JAUZPT010000005.1 GCA_030705745.1 Bacillota bacterium
CTTGTCGTATTGCCTGATGATTTGGATAAATACGGTATCGATCCTGGTTCTTTTTCTATTGCACGAGCGATTCGTATGAGCTGCAGCATTCCCTATTTTTTTGAACCTGTGAAATTAAGAACAATGGATGGAGTAAGTGTGGTAGTCGACGGCGGAGTGTTAAGCAATTTTCCAATGTGGCTTTTTGATAAGGAAAATAGTAGAAAAACCCGGCCTGTTGTAGGAATCAAACTTAGTCCTAGTGAGGAGGATCACCAAAAGCATAAAATAGGGAATGCAGTTCAAATGTTTGGTGCCCTCTTTGAAACGATGAAGGATGCCCATGATTCTCGATATATTTCGAGAAAACATGCGAAAAATATTATTTTCATTCCATCTACAGGTGCCATTTCCATCGAGTTCGAATTGACAGATGAAAAAAAGAATTCCCTTTTTTCACTAGGGAAGGAGTCCGCAAACCAATTTTTCAAAACATGGGGATATTAAAATTAGCGTTTGTGCAAAAAAATCGGACATCTTAAAAAGATGCCCGATTTTTCTTTTTTCCTTTTTTTCCATCGATGACAGTCAGGTGAGACTGGGTTTTCTTTTTTGATTTCTTTTTCCCTGGAGAAAATAACGGTGAGGCGCTCCTGGATGAGGCATCACTGCTTTTTTGGATCGCTCTTTTCTTCGATTTCCGTGCTGCTTTAAGAAAAGCCTTTTGCTCACTATTGCCAGGGCTTGCGTTGGAAATACGGCGAAATATAAAAAATATGGCCAATCCGATCATTGCAAGTACAGCTATTCTTTGAATAAAACCGGCAGGATTCGATTTGAAAATACTCGCCGCACCAATTCCGGCGAATATTAAAAGAATACCCACAACAGTGATAGGAATCCGATTTTTCAAGAATGCCACCTCCCTAAGAGCATCTTAAGCATTTTTACTCTCTTTTAAACACAAGGATGAACACAATTAAACGATTTCTTCATCCTTGTTTTGATCCTCTGTTTCGTTTTCCATTCTGTAAAGTTCATTGAAGGATAGAATGGCCACTTCGACCTGGTCATCGCTCGGCTCTTTTGTTGTTAAAAGCTGAAGCCATAAACCAGGTAGTCCTAAATATTTTAAAACTGGAACTTCACGAACTTTGTTAGTCAGTTGAAGCACTTCGAACGAAATGCCAAGTACCACAGGTATAAGGGCAAGACGATCGACGACTCTAAGCCATAAAGGGGTGGTAGGAACCCACATATAAACAAAAACACCCACGATGACAGTGAATAAAATAAAACTGCTTCCACATCGATAATGAAGTCGGGACTGCGACTGAACATTCTCAACAGTAAGCTCTTTACCGTTCTCGAAGGCATTAATGACTTTATGTTCTGCTCCGTGATATTGAAATACTCTTCTTACAAGCGGAGTCAACGAGACGAAATAAATATAACAAAGAAGCAGTAAAAGCTTGAATAAGCCTTCAATCAACACTTGTTCGATATCTGTGGAAAAAATGGGTTTTGTCAAAACAGCGAGAAAAACCGGTAATAACGTAAAAATGAATTTGCCAAATAAGAAAGAAATGACGCCAATGGCAGCAACGCCTAAATACATGGCTAGCTTCGAGGTCTCTTTTTCTTTTATTGTATGATCCTGTTGTGGATCAAGATCAAATCGTTCGGTCGAAAAAGTTAAATGTCTGGAACCATTTGCACTCGCTTCCAAAATTGCGACGATTCCACGAAGGAACGGTATTTTTTTTAGAAAGGAAAAAGCTTGATTCGTTTTTCGAGGCAAATGAAAATAATCGATGGATCGATCTTTGCGCCTTACAGCTGTTACCGAATGATGTTTCCCGCCAAACATAACTCCTTCAACAACTGCCTGGCCGCCGTAAACGGGTTTTTGATTATTGGACATGTATGCTAACACCAGCCTATTTCATAGTTGTACACCGAGTCTGAAAATAAAAACTTTATGTACTTTATTTTATTCTACTAAAAAAAAGAAAAAACCTCTATACAGTACATAATATCTTCTTTTTTTTCAATTCAAGCTCAAGAAATTATTTTACGTCCATGCAAATGAAAACTGTATGGGGGGCATAATAAAGAGAACTTCAAGACATGTGAAGAAAATGAAGGAGCATTTCACGATTTTTAGTAGAAATTGAAGGGAGAAGAATAGGATGTCAGATATCTTAAATGAAAAATTGCAAGGACATGGGGAGAAACCGATGTCATTTATTGTTTATGTAATGATAACCGGTTTTTTCGCAGGTGTTTTCTGGAGTGCAATGGGATTATTTTCATATGCATTTCATTTTACAGACATACGTCCAAACGTAATATTGGAGCCTTGGGCACTAGGGTCCTGGAAAAAAGAATGGATTGGCACGATATTATCGATTCTTTTAATTGGTATTTTTTCGGTGTTGGCTGCTTTTCTCTATTATGCAGCATTAAAAAAGCTTAAGAACAAATGGATCGGGGTTATTTATGGCATTGCCTTGTTTTTGCTTGTCTTTATTGTTTTAAATCCTATATTTCCAGGCATTAAACCTTTAATGCAACTAGAAAAAAACACAATCATTACTACTGTATGTTTATTTATCGTTTATGGCGAATTCGTCGGTTATTCAATCTCTTACGAATACGAAAACAGACATGGCGGACAGAAATATGCAAGTGATTTGCATCAGGAATAGTCGAATAGAGAGATCTTATGATAAAATGGTTTCATTGAATAATTTTTTAGAAAAAATAGAATTTGAAACAGCAATCACGGGAGAGTTGTAATGGAAAAAATCATGTTGCTTAATGGCCCCAATTTGAACTTGCTTGGAAAACGTGAACCTGGAATTTATGGATCAACTACTCTTTCTGATATTGAGACGAAAATAAAGAAATTAGGGGAAGACCATTGCATAATAATTTCTTGTTTTCAGTCGAATTCCGAAGGGGCATTGATCGACAAAATTCATGAAGCGGCTGAAGAAGGGTACACCGGAATTATTTTCAATCCGGGAGCCTATTCGCATTATAGCTATGCGATTCGAGATGCCATTGCAGGAATTACGGTACCCGTTATCGAAGTACATATATCGAATATCCATGCCCGTGAGGCCTTTCGCCATGTTTCGGTAACCGCTCCTGTGACAAAGGGGCAAATTTCTGGCTTGGGGATCAAGGGTTATGAATTAGCATTTAAAGCGCTGATTGATCAGTAAGGGGAGAGAGGAATATCATGAAAATCGAAAAATTAAGAACTGAGTTTTCAAAGCTTGGAATTGACGGAATGCTGATTACGAGTTCATTTAACCGACGATATATGGCGGATTTTACTGGTTCGGCAGGAACTGTGTTGATCAGTGGTAACCAGGCTCAATTTATAACTGATTTTCGATACTTGGAACAGGCGGCAAAACAGTGTGCAGGCTACGAAATTGTTCAGCACACTGGCACAATGCAAGAGGAAGTGGCAAAACAGGTTCAAAAGCTGGGCATTCAAAAGCTGGGCTTCGAACAGGATCATATGTCCTATGCCGCTTTCAAATCTTATGAAAAGGCAATCGGAGCAGAACTTGTGCCTGTATCAGGGGCAATTGAAAAGTTACGCTTGATTAAGACTGAAGCAGAGATTAAGATATTAAAGGTAGCTGCGGATATAGCCGATGCTGCGTTTAAACACATCCTCGATTTTATCCGTCCGGGAAAAACGGAACTTGAGGTATCGAATGAATTAGAATTCTTTATGAGAAATGCCGGTGCCACTTCATCTTCTTTTGATATCATCGTTGCTTCCGGTTATCGATCAGCCTATCCTCATGGCGTTGCCAGTGAGAAGGTCATTGAAAAAGGGGACTTTGTTACGCTGGATTATGGCGCATACTATAATGGTTTTGTATCGGATATTACCAGAACCGTTGCAGTAGGCGAACCTAATGCGAAGCTAGTAGAAATATACAATATTGTTCTCGAAGCTCAGCTTCGTGGCATGGCTGGGATTAAGCCTGGCATGACAGGCAAGGAAGCTGATGCGTTGACGCGGGACTTGATCACTGAAAAAGGATATGGACAATATTTTGGCCATTCAACCGGTCATGGCATTGGCCTTGAAGTTCATGAAGGCCCTGCGCTTTCAGTGAAATCCGATATCATACTTGAGCCTGGAATGGTGGTAACAGTGGAACCAGGTATATACATTCCAGAACTTGGCGGGGTTTGAATAGAAGATGACACGCTAGTTACACTGGATCATAATGAAACACTTACTCATTCAACAAAAGAACTTATTATTCTGTAATGAATATTTAGGAGGATTTTTAGCATGATTTCTGTAAACGACTTTCGTACAGGATTAACAATTGAAGTTGACGGCAGCATTTGGCGCGTCATAGATTTCCAACACGTAAAGCCTGGTAAAGGAGCTGCATTTGTTCGTTCCAAGCTTCGCAACCTGCGTACGGGTGCGATTCAGGAAAAGACGTTCCGTGCGGGAGAAAAAGTAGCAAAAGCCCAAATCGACAATCGCAGAATGCAATACTTATATGCAAACGATGATCAGTATGTTTTCATGGATAATGAATCATACGAACAAATCGAGCTTCCAGCAAATACAATTGAGTACGAATTGAAATTCTTGAAAGAAAATATGGAAGTTTCCATCATGTTGTATCAAGGAGAATCACTAGGTGTAGAACTACCAAATACGGTTGAACTAGAAGTAGTTGAAACTGAACCGGGTATTAAAGGCGATACTGCTTCAGGCGGAACAAAGCCAGCGATCCTAGAAACAGGTCTTAGTGTACAGGTTCCTTTCTTCATTAACCAGGGGGACCGCCTGATCATCAATACAACAGATAGTTCTTACGTTTCACGTGCATAATTATTGATAGAAAAAACCTCCGTTGTGCCACAAAGCGCAACGGAGGTTTTTTTATTGCTTAATCTTCACGAAATAGTAAGATTTATTCGCAAGTTATCGATCTTTTATTTGCTAAACTAAATGAGAAAAATAATAAATGCAGATTGGAAGGAGTGACCGCAATGAAACGATTTTCTTCTGTCCTGCTGGCGGGCCTTCTCGTGGCCGGTATTGCATCTGGATGCAGTTCAAATAAAGAAGCATTGAAGCTGGACAAAAAACATCAGCCATTGCCCGATTATGTCATAAATACATCAGATAAAATCCAGGAAACGTATATTATGGCATCGAAATATCCGGAAGTCTTGGCATCTGTTGCTTGCTATTGTGGTTGTGGGGTATCAGATGGGCATAAAAGCAATCTCGATTGCTACGTGAAAAAAATGGGACCTGGCAATTCAGTTGAAGAATGGGATCCAATGGGTATATCCTGAGACACCTGTATCAATATCGCCCGGGAGGCGGTAAGTTTGAAACAGGATGGAAAAAGTTTAAAGGAAATTCATAACATTATAAAAGAAAAGTACAAAGTTTTAGGTGATCCAACTCCAACTCCGGAACCGAAGTAAGGAGGCTTTGTGTGAAAAAAATTCTGATTGGCAGCTATATACTCATTACGGTAGGAATCATTTTTGTAATTAGCCAAAACAGTTTTAGTAGCACTAAGGATGTCAAGTCCATCCAAGCAGGCGAAAAGCTGTACAAACAACAATGTGCAGCTTGCCATGGTGAAACAGGTAAAGGTGAGGGGGAAAAAGCTGGAACTTCCTTAAACAACAAGCAATTTCTTAGCACCTTTTCCGATAAAGATCTATATAACAGTGTGAAATTTGGTAGAGAAGGAACTCCGATGCAGGGATATAAAGATAAATTATCGGAGAAACAGCTTAAACAACTAATTGCTTACATGCGAAACTGGCAGGAGGAACAAATCCAGTTTATAGCTCCCATTAAAATAGAAGGCGATCCGGAAAATGGGAAAAGGCTTTATGGTTTGTATTGTCTCAGCTGTCATGGTGATGCAGGGACAGGGAAAGTAAAGATGGGCACAGCACTTGCAAATCCCCAATATTTACAATATACAACAGATAAACAAATTTGGATTGGAACCGCTTACGGACGAGAACAAACACGAATGAATCCGTCCTTGAAAGGCTTGGAGGGAGTTCGACAGTTAAAAGAAAAAGAGATTTCAGATGTCGTATCGTATATTCGCAGCTTGCAGAACAAAAGACATGAATAAAAAAGAAAACCTTTCATCAGGGTTTTCTTTTTTTGTTATGTAGACTCGTTATGTGAATTTGCTATTTTAAAGTGTTCTTTGTCTTCCGGAAAAAGGAAATAAGTGCTAAATGTTAACAAAATATTCATTTTCCCGCAATCGGCTGAAAAAGATAAGGCTTATAGTATTCATTAGAGGCAGTTTAAAGTGGAATACCAAAAAGCTTAAAATAGGTAACTTATACTTTTAAAAGATGACAGCCAAGGAAATGTGAACATTCTGTGTTTATTGTTTGACGAAAACTCTACGAATTTTCGTCTTTAACAAAATGTTCAAGAGTGACTCCACTTTTAAGGTTGATTACCGATTATATTTATTTCAAAGAGGACTATGTTGGAAATTAATGCTTAAACCTGATGAGTTTTCCATGCCAAGGAGGATCAATATGCTAAAGAAATTATTTGCATTATTCGTAGTTGTTGCCTTTTTAGCGAATTTCGAGGTCAAACCGGCCAGTGCGGATGAAAAATTCCGACCAGAACAATTTCCCTACAAAGCAATGCAAATTCAAGTGATGCCGGAATTTGATTACCCGCCAAAATGGCCAAAGGATAAACCATCCTTATTGGTCGGCCAATATGGGACGATGGTGAATAAGAGCGGAAAGGATTTTTCAGGGAAAATTGAAATTCAAGTGCCGGCAAAAGAGAAAAATTATCAACTCTCTCTTGTAGCGGAGTTTCCATCAGAAAATAAACCTGAAGTACCGAGACCGTATGCTTTGGATACAAAAAACGGAACCGTCAGCTGGACGCCTCAAAAACCGATTAAAAACAACGAAACGTATAGATTTGTAATTGAATATTATTCAAATTCAATCAATGTAAAAGACAGAAAAAGCTTTTCTTACAGCTTTACAAACCAGGCGAATATTGATTTGCTCGATGTAATCTATTATGCCCCCCTAAACGCAAAAGAAATACAACTGCAGCCAAAGCCACTAAGCACTTCAAAAAGCGAATATGGCGAAGACATTTATTATTATCAGTACAAAAATTTGAAAAAGGGCAATAAAGTTACTTACAACTTTTCTTATAAAAAGGACGGGAATGAATCGACATTAACGGCAATTGACAAAAAGCAGCCGCCAAAAGATGCAAATCACACTGGTGTTAATGGAGATGGAACAGCGACTGATCAAGTGTTGAAAAATGGCAGTGGAACTCCGGATGTCAGCCGCCCAATTATCGGGACGTCAGGAGCGCTAATCATTGGCCTGTCAATCATCATCGCAGGAGCATTCGTGTTTTTCGGGTTAAAAGGAAACAAAAAGGCGCCTCCCAAAACTCAAGTTACACAAAAAAAATCGCCAAAAAAACAGACAGCAAGGAGAGATCACAAACTATCGAATGTGGAAGAAAAAAAGGAACTTCGTAAAAAACTTTTAAACGGAAAAATTGATCAGGAAACATATGAAGAGGAAATGAAAAAATTGATTTAAAGAGGGTGGATGAGAATGAAAAAGAATACAACTGTGATGCTAGGCGGTTTTATTATCATGGGGGCCATTGTTTTCTTGTTAATGGCTGCTACCCCTGGATCAAGTGGAGTTGAATTGACATTAAAGCAGTTGATTGCCACACAAAATCAACACAAAAACGATTATGTAACGGTAGAGGGTTTATTGATTGAGAAATCGATCAAGTGGGACGCAAATAAAATTCAACTGAAATTTGATGTGAAAGACAGTGATCACAACCTGCTTCACGTAACCTATAACGGAACAAAGCCAGATAACTTCTCAGAAGGAGTTATTACAATCTTGCAGGGATCTCCCATCGGAAATAATTCATTTAATGCTGAGACAGTCAAGACAAGATGCCCTTCAAAATATGAAGGCAAGGATATGAAAAACTATGATCCAAAAAAACATGAAAAATTTCTGAACAAACCACTAAAACAAAAATAGAGCCTAAAAGATAAGAAGGTGACGACATGTATTTATTTTCAAATGCAACAATCTATATAGGCTTAGCGATCGCCATTTACTCGCTTTTGGTGATGACGCTGGGAATCATCAAGAAAAACCAGAAGCTTATCAACAGTGGTAAAGGTGGGGTCATTGCGCTTTTCATCTGTGCGGGAATGGCAATGCTTTCCTTATTCTATTTACTCGCTACTTCCCAATTTAAATTTGAATATGTTACAGATTACACAAGCAGTGAGCTTCCGATCATTTACAAATTGACTGCCCTCTGGGCTGGAAATGCGGGTTCTCTACTATTATGGACATTTTTCTTGACACTTTATACAGTTATGATCACTTTCTCTAGAAAAATGAAGGGGAATCCAATGGTTCCTTATATCAACTCGATTTTACTCGTAAATGCAGTCTTTTTCTTCTTTATCCTTGGATTCGTAGCAAAACCATTTGCCATCCTTGATACTGTTCCAACAGAAGGCAAGGGATTAAATCCAATGCTTCAAAATCCAGGCATGATCATTCATCCTGTCACATTATATCTTGGATATGTAGGCTTATCAGTCCCGTTCGCTTTTGCGATGGCTGCACTCATTATGAAAAATATGGATGATTTTTGGATCAAGATGACAAGGCGCTGGACGATTATTGCCTGGTTGTTCCTGAGCCTTGGAAATATCTTTGGCGGTCAATGGGCATATGTCGAGCTGGGCTGGGGTGGTTACTGGGCATGGGATCCAGTTGAGAACGCTTCGTTTATGCCTTGGTTGACCGCTACCGCTTTCTTGCATTCGGTTATGATTCAGGAACGCAAAAATATGTTGAAGGTTTGGAATATTAGCTTAATCATCATTTCCTATGCGCTAACACTTTTCGGAACTTTCCTAGTTCGAAGCGGAGTCCTAACTTCAGTTCATGCGTTTGCCAATTCCAATTTGGGGCTATATTTTCTCATTTTCATGGCATTTGCTGTAATTGGAGCTCTTTATATTTTGATGAGTCGATATAACTTAATTAAACGTAGCGCCGGGGAGTTTAACTCGATTGTTTCAAAAGAAAGCAGCTTCCTAATTAACAACCTGCTTTTGGTCGGTGCTGCTTTTGCAATTTTCTGGGGAACCATTTTCCCACTTGTTTCTGAAGCGGTTCGTGGGACGAAAGTCACTGTTGGAACTCCGTTTTTTAACAAGGTGGAAGCACCGATTTTATTATCGATGATGTTTATTATGGCCGTTTGCCCGCTTCTTGCATGGCAAAGATCAACCGTAAAAAATTTGAAGAAAAACTTCTTGCTTCCAGCGGTTCTCGCTGTTGTAGCAATGATACTAATGGTTGTATTAGGGATTCAAAAAGCATGGGCGGTCATTGGGTACGGCGTAATCGCACTGTTATTTGTTACACATTATTTGGAATTTTACAGGGGGATAAAGGCTAGAAGAAAAATGACAGGTGAAATGCCGCTTGTTGCTTTATACCGCTTGATGACAAAAAACAGGCGTCGTTATGGCGGGTATCTAGTCCATCTTGGAATCGCATTCATAACCATGGGGATTATAGGATCACAAAACTATGACTTGCAAACGATGAAGACAATCCCGCTTGGAAAATCGATTGAAATAAAAGATTACAGAATCAATTACGACAAGCTAGATCAGCGAAAAGAAGGAATAAATGACATTATCTATGCAAAGGTAACAGTTTTCAAGGATGGAAAAAGCCTAGGTACATTTGAGCCTCAAAAGGTTTTTTATGGACATTGGGATGAGCCTTCATCAGAGGTAGCGATCATTTCTTCACTCAAGGAAGATTTGTACATCGTGTTAAGTGCCTGGGAGGATGATGGCCGTGCAACCTTCGTTGTAAAAGTAAATCCTATGATGGACTGGTTATGGATCGGGTCCTTTATGATTGTCCTCGGTGCACTGTTTGCAGTTTGGAATGGAAAATATCAAAACCTGACTCCACGATATACCGGAGTTCGTAAAGAGGTGTCTTGACCATGAACCGTAAGCTCTTCCTCACCCTCTTTGCAGCAATGTTTGTTTTGCAAGCATCATTCATTCATGTTGAAGCAAGGCAAATTGATTATAAATCAGAGGAATTTAGAGAAGTTGCTTCCCAGTTTGCCTGTACATGCGGATGCGGTCAAGATCATTTTGAATGCGATCCCAACACATGCAGTTTAACAAAATCATTTAAAAAGGATCTTGTTGGGATGATGAATAAAGGAATGAACAAAGATCAAATTCGCGATTATTACGTAAAAATTTACGGTGAGGAAATTCTCACTTCACCCGAAAAAAGCGGTTTCAGCCTTACAGCATGGGTTCTTCCATTTGTTGTTTTAGGTGGTGCAGGCGCAGGGGTGTTATTTATCATTCGAAAATGGGCCAAGAAAAAGGATGATGATGAACCTACCCTTGACATCAAAAGCGAAAAGGATGAAGTAGAAGGTGAAATTCTTTCTTCCATCATCGATGAGGAACGAAAAAAGTATCTTTAGGATGTGAAAAAAATGGAAGATATTTCGATAATATCAATTACGTTTACAGTTCTACTTGCTCTTGGCTGTCTATATCTTATTTTGACTCCTTTATTCAAATGGGAAGCATATTGGCAATTAGGTGATAACGAATCGGATTCATCGGTTACGAAGGAATCACTCCTGACTACACTCAATGAAATCGAGTTTGAATACAAAATGGATAAAATATCCGAAAAAGATTATAAAGTGCTAAAAAGACAGTATGAAAGCTATATAGCTGGAATTATGAAAGACGAAGAGCAAGTAGAAGATAAGGAAGTTGACAAGGATCTGATGGCTGAAGTAGAGAAGGAAATCGAAGCAACGATGCTAAGCTACAAGAAGAAAAAGGGGGAAGAGAAGTGATTAGAAAAATCACCATCTTCTTCCTTGGACTCCTATTGCTCGTACCGGCACATTCACTAGCAGCATCAAATGCAAATATATCAATCGATATGCATTATCTTGTTGTCAGTCCTGCTGAAGACGGTTCGACCAATATGATGAACATGGTGAATTACACCAATACTTCTGCACAGGAGTACAAGGGAGATGGCACAGGAGAAGCCGTTTTAAAGGTTACGCTGCCAAAGGGAGCATCAAATCTAAATTTTTTAGACAACAAAATAGCAATTAAACAAAGTCCAACAGGTTTTATAACAACCGATCCATTTCCGGCTAACCAAACAATGGTCCTTCCCTACAGTTATCGAGTGCCAAAGGGAAAAGATATCAACTTGAAATTTGATTATCCTGTCCAATTATTGCAAGTTCTCGTGCCAGAGGGAATGGGGAGCGTAGAATTCAAAGGTGTCCAATTTACGAATCAGGGACAATTCAAATTTGAGGACCAAAAATATGTGGGATACAGTGTGGAAGGGATAAATGCCGACCAATCATTCACAATGCGTTATAACAAAAGTATTCAACCATCTGCTGATAGCTTAAAGCCGGCAAAGAAAAGTGATAGCAGCAAATCTGCCGTCGTATCAAGGACAGCACCTCCTTTTCATAATCCGGGCCATCTTCGCATGTGGGCTGAATCCCCACTGCATCAATTCAATCCGCACATTGTCTTAATTTTGTTGCTTGCTATCATAATTGCCGGAATATACTCCTATGCGTATTTTAGAAGGAAAGACCGACTAGAAGCAGAAAGGCTCGGCGCGGATAAAGAGGAACAAGCATTCAAAAATTTAATGGCAAAACAAAAAGCGATACTCGATAAAATACTTGAGCTAGAAGAAATCCATGAAAACGGGGAAATGCAAGAAGATGAATATGCAGCAAAACTTCAAGCATATAAACAGCATTTGATCCAGGTGAAATTAAATCTTCGCAAATTTGTAGAGTAACAGCTGGAATGGGAGAGGCTGCAGATGATTGAAATTAAAAAGTTAACGAAGCAGGCAGACAATAAATTGATTCTTCGCGGAATCGACCTCTCAATAAAAAAAGGGGAAACAGTGGCCATTCTTGGCCCTAACGGGGCGGGAAAGAGTACCTTGTTAAAGGTGCTGGCTACTTTAATTAAACCTTCTTCCGGGCATGTAACGATCAATGGATACGATTTAAGGAAAAATCAAATGAAAATAAAAAAAATGATGGGATATTTACCCCATTCAAGTTTGCTCTATGATCACTATTCTCCCCTTGAAAACCTTGTTTTTTTCGGCAATGTTTATGGCATTAAAAACGTGGAGCAAAAATCTATTGATTTAGTCAGAGAAGTGGGATTATCTTTCTTTTTACATGAACCGGTCAAAAATTTTTCACGAGGAATGATTCAAAGAATTGCGATTGCCCGTGCGATTATACACGAACCCCCTCTTCTATTGCTTGATGAACCGCATACGGGTTTGGATCAAGGAGCGATCAATATCTTGAACAATGTCATTCTTTCGATGAAAGAAAAAGGCACCACCACCTTAATGGTTACTCACGATTTTAAACAAGCAACAGAACTATGTGATCGAATTATCATCATTAAAAATGGCAAAATTGTCGATGATTTTCGACTAGAGGAAAAAAAGCTTAACTTGGTTTCCGAAAAATATCAGCTTCAAGTAGAGGGGGTTTCATAAAATGCTAAGAGCAGCCCTTTTACTCGCAAAAAAAGATTTATTATCGGAACTAAAAACAAAGCAGGTCCTAGCAACGATGATCATTTTTGCTGGTCTTGTTATCCTGGTATTCAGCTTCGCCTTTGACCCGGCAAACAACACAACCCGTGCAGTGATTCCAGGAGTCATTTGGGTAATTATTGTCTTTGCAGGAATACTTGGACTAAACAGGTCGTTTATATCCGAGCAGAGAAATGACACGATGCATGGGCTACTCATTGCCCCGATGGAAGCGTCGAGCATTTTTCTAGGTAAATTCCTGGCGAATTTTTCAATGATTATGATTGTTGAGTTAGTTTCCTTGCCGTTTTTATTCCTATTGTTCGATTTTCATATACTTGGCTATTTTCCTTATTTTCTTCTCGTCCTGGTAATAGGAAGTTTCGGATTTATCAGTATTGGCACTTTTTTGGCGGCACTCTCCGCCAATTCAAAAAGCAGCGAAATGCTTTTGCCACTTTTGCTCTTTCCAGTCACTAGCCCGATATTGATCGGTGCTGTCCAAGCAACCCGAATCATTTTGACGAATATTGAGAAGCTATCGAGCGCCATGGCATGGATCCAATTGATAGCAGCATACGATGTCATCTTTTTTGTTCTATGTTTTATCCTAATTGATTATGTTCTGGAGGTATAGGAGATGAACACAAATACCGCGCGGAAACAAGCTTCCCTGCTAAAAACAGAGCCTGTTGCCGAAAAAGGTACATTATTTCCCAAAATATTATTAGGTGCAACGGCTGTAACGGTTTTAGCATCCATTTATATGATATTTATCTTTTCTGAAGTAGAAAAAACGATGGGTGTAGTTCAAAAAATATTTTATTTCCATGTTTCCTCAGCATGGTGTGCATTTCTCGCCTTTTTTGTAACATTCGTATGCAGCATTTTATATTTGGCGAAACGAAAGAGGATTTTTGATACGTATGCCTATGTATCTGCTGAAATAGGTGTTGTTTTCACCAGTATCGTGTTAACGACTGGCCCGATTTGGGCAAAGTCATCATGGAACACTTGGTGGGCATGGGAACCACGCCTCACGACTACATTGATCCTTTGGTTTATTTATATGGCTTATATCATGATCCGCCAAATGGACGGAGTTTGGGATAAAAAGGCGCGCTTGGCAGCCGTCTTTGGAATTCTTGGATTTATTGATGTTCCAATTGTCTTTTTTGCCATACGGTGGTGGCAATCCAAGTTCCATCCAATCGTTTTTGGCAACGGGCCATCGCAAAAAGGTGGCGGTATCACACATACCATGCTTTTGGCGCTGTTAGTTTCCATTGCTGCATTAACCCTCCTTTACAGCTATCTACTTCAAAAAGGGGTAAATTTAGAAAATATGAGAATCAAAGTAAGCCAATATAAAGAAAAATTACGTGAAGACATGGAGAAATAGGAGGAGAAAAACATGGGTTTTTTATACGGTGCATATTCAGTTGTATGGGTAATCATATTTGCGTATTTAGTGATTTTAGGAAAACGGCAATCGAAATTAAAAAAGGAAATTGAGTTTCTGAAACAACTTGAAAGATAAGGATTAACAGCCAAAAAGCCTGCTTGATTCCTTTTGGTCAACCAGGCTTTTGTAAAACGATCCGGTAACACTTCATTGGCCGGAATTCAGGAGGAAAAAGTATGAACAAGCGGATTACGAAACTACTCGTGCTGCTTCTTGTTATTGGTATGTTTAGTTTTTTCGCCTACAGTCTGTTAAACAAGGCTAAAACAACTGATGTGGGCGATAAGGCGTACAACTTTGAACTTGAGAATCTTCAGGGAAAGCAAACGAAGCTATCGGACTACAAAGGTAACATAATCGTTTTGAACTATTTTGCCACATGGTGTGCACCTTGTGTAGAAGAAGCTCCGGAATTGCAAGCGTTCGATAAGGATTATGGCGATAAGTATAAAATCCTTTTTATTGATAGAGGGGAAACAAGGGATCACGTTAAAACATTTGTGGAGAAAAACAAATCCGTTTCAACTTATTTGTTTGACTACAATGCAAAGGTTTCCAAAATATACAATGTGACGGGTCAGCCCGAGACGTTTGTGATCGATAAAAAAGGAATCATTCGCAATCACTATAACGGTCCATTAACGGAAATGGAATTATACAATATGGTGAAAAAATATGACTAACAAAAAGGATTAACCTTCTAAACAGAAGTGTTAATCCTTTTTGTTTTTTTATAGTCACCAAGTTATGTCATATAATACTGAAAACTGGCTGTAATTTCTGCTTTAGCTATAAGTTGGCCAGGTTCAAATTGAGTAGTACTCACACCTTTTACAAAAGAAGCAGAAATGTTTATAGGCAATGATGAAGACTCTAAACCTTCAGTAATATAAAGAGGGACAGGATTTAATGTCGCTTTTATTTCTCCTGTAAGTGCTTGAGCCTTTTGGATGGCATCATGCATTGCCATTGTCAAAGCTTGACGGTAAAAAGCTTCTTTGTTGCGGCTTTTAAATATAATCGACGCAACGTAATTCGCCCCATTTTGTACAGCTGTATCTACAATTTTACCAATGTTTCTTAACTCTTCAATTGTCACTTTAAGTAAGTGTGTCACTTTATAACCACGAAAAACTTGTTTTCCCCCAATGTAATCGTACTCTGAATCAATCCGATAATCAAAAGTCTGGATGTTATGTTGCGGAATTCCTAAAGACAGCAAAGAACTGATGACATTGGAAATAAGTTTAGAATTCAGTTGTTGAGCCTCAATCAATTCTTTCTTTTCTGTCATAACACCAATCGTTACCTCTGCCATATCAGGAGTATACGCTTTTTCCCCTCGACCAATCACTTTCAATACCGCATCGTGGTGTCGAAGCGGTGGTACATGTGAATTTATGCCGCGATTTGAATTTTGGTTAGTGTACAATTCGATTTCCCCTTTCATTCTTTCTTCTACAATACGAAATTTTTTCTCTTAAAATTCCTTTTTATCGAAGTGTTAGAGTTCATATTCGTTTTAAAAATAGTAGGAACCCCGGAACTTTGAAAGATTGCCTGTTTTGAAAGTCATATTGTGCACAAGCAGGCATACATTTAAATTAATGAAACAAGCTTTCGGGAGGTCACGATATGGAATCCATAGTCAATTTCTTGCCAAAAAGAATTGCAGAAATTATAGATCGGATCCCTGCACTTCAAAAAAGAGAAATAGAAGAAATACGAATTCGCATCAATCGCCCAATTGAAATCACGATGAAGGGTTTGCCTCGCTTTTTATCGTATACAGTCCTGCCAGAAGATGCCCTTCAGGTTTTGAATAAAATTAGTCAGTTTTCCATCTATACGATGGAAGAAGAATTAAAACGAGGTTATGTTACCGTTTCAGGGGGCCATCGAATTGGGCTGGCGGGGAAGGTAATTCTTGAAAATGGAAAAGTAAAAGCGATTCGTGATATCTCTTCTTTTAATATTAGGATTGCAAAGGAAAAAATCGGAATAGCGGATGCAGTAATGCCGTTTATTCGAAACGAAGGATGGCTCCACACGATGATCATCGGTGCCCCACAAACGGGGAAAACAACGCTTTTGAGGGATATTGCAAGAATAATATCAACAGGTAATGCGAACATGGGTTTTCAGGCATCAAAGGTGGGAATTGTTGATGAACGTTCAGAAATTGCCGGCTGCATTAATGGTATACCCCAACTAACTTTTGGCCATCGAGTGGATATTCTTGACGCATGTCCAAAGGCAGAGGGCATGATGATGATGATTCGTTCCATGAGCCCTGAGGTATTGGTCGTCGATGAGATAGGAAGAAAAGAAGATGCCGAAGCCATTATGGAGGCTGTACATGCGGGAATCAGCCTTGTGATGACCACACATGGAAACTCACTTGCAGAAATAAATAAACGTCCGTCACTTAAGGAGATCATTGATCGAGGAATCTTTCAGCGATTCATCATTTTGAGCCGTAAACGGGGGCCGGGAACAATTACTCATATTGTAAATGGCACCGGTCAGGAACTCACTTATAAAGAGAGAGTGACATAAATGATAAAGCTTATTGGAGCCATGTTTATTATTATTTCAACCACCTGGACTGGCTTTGAAGCATCAAGACATTTAAGCGAAAGGCCCAAACAGCTTCGGCAGCTCAAATCCGCCCTACAATCGCTTGAGGCTGAAATTATGTATGGCCATACTCCTTTGCACGAAGCGGCTCGAAGGCTGGCTTCACAGCTTTCAAAGCCATTATCTTGGTTTTTTGAATCTTTTGCGAAAAAACTAACGGATACTGAAACGACTGTGAAGGACGCATGGGAATTAAGCTTAAAGGAAGTATGGAAATTAACTGCACTAAAACAGGCTGAGTTCGAAGTGATGAAGCAATTTGGGGAGACATTAGGCCGGCATGATCGCCATTCCCAACAAAAGCATATTATCCTCACTCTCACCCATCTTGAAAGGGAAGAGGCCGATGCAAGGGACAAACAGGACAAATACGAGAAAATGGTCAAAAGCCTAGGCTTCCTGACAGGATTATTGCTCATCATTTTATTGATTTAGGAGGAAAAACGATGGGATTAGATGTTGATATTATTTTCAAAATAGCAGGTGTGGGCATTGTCGTCGCCTTCTTGCATACCGTACTCGATCAGGTGGGCAAAAAGGAATACGCGCAATGGGTAACGCTGTTTGGTTTTATCTATATATTGTTTCAGGTGGCGTCCATTGTCGACGAACTCTTTCAAAAAATAAAATCGGTCTTCTTATTTCAATAGAGGGGGGGCCTTTGCCATTGAAATTTTAAAAATCGTAGGTATTGCCCTCGTCGGCACGTTCCTTGCACTAATAATCAAGGAGCATAAACCGAATTTTGCCTTCCTGCTCGTCGTTTTTGTAGGTTGCGTCATTTTCCTTTTTCTGGTTGATAAAATCTATGCCATTATTTATATGCTGGAAAAACTGGCTGTGAATGCAAAAGTGAATGTGGTATACGTGGAAACGATTTTAAAAATAATCGGAATTGCCTATATTGCCGAATTCGCTGCTCAAATTACGAAGGATGCGGGCCAGGGAGCCATTTCATCGAAAATTGAACTTGCAGGTAAAATTCTCATTCTGGCGATGGCGATACCTATTTTAACAGTCATGATAGAAACGATTCTAAAGATGATTCCAAGCTGAAAAGAACCCGCGCAAAACGGGTGCTTACGCTTTTCTAAAAACTTGAGGTGAAAATATGAAGCAGAGGATGCAGTTTATTTCCATTATCATTCTTCTAACCTATTTTTTATGCATACCAGATGTACAGGCCGCCGGAAATTCAATTCTAACAACAAGCCCAGCATCACCGCAACAGCTTGTAAACTCTCAAATGCAGTCGCTGGATTTTACCGAACTGAAAAAATACTGGGAAGAGATACTGAATAAATATGGCGGATTTCTTCCAGAAAGCCAAAAAGGAAGTTTATACGATTTTATAAAAGGTGATAAAAAATTTTCATTTAACCAATGGATCCAGGGTGTGATTAAATATGCCTTCCACGAATTTATTGCAAATGGAAAACTTCTCGGTACATTGATTATGCTGACCGTCTTCAGCATGCTTTTGCAATCGATGCAAAATGCCTTTGAGAAAAGTACAATCAGCAAGGTTGCCTATTCGATTGTTTACATGGTACTGGTCATCATTGCCCTGAACAGCTTTCATGTTGCCATTAACTATACGAATGAGGCCATCAGCTCAATGATTTCTTTCGTGCTTGCACTCGTGCCTCTTTTGCTTGCTCTGGTTGCATCATCAGGAGGCGTTGTTTCAGCAGCTTTTTTCCATCCAGTTATCCTATTTCTAATGAATACATGCGGTTTGTTTATCCAATACATCATTTTGCCTTTATTGTTTCTTTCAGCATTGCTGAGCATCGTCAGTACGATGTCGGAGCATTACAAAGTTAGCCAGCTCGCCCAACTTTTAAGGAACTGGAGCATCGGACTTTTGGGCTTGTTTTTAACCATCTTTTTAGGGGTTATTTCCGTTCAAGGAGCTTCAGCGGCAGTTACGGACGGAGTCGCGATCAAAACGGCAAAATTTGTGACCGGGAATTTTATTCCTGTCATTGGAAGGATATTCACGGATGCAACGGATACGGTCATCAGCGCGTCGGTCCTTTTAAAAAACACAGTAGGAATAGCTGGTGTAGCTATTCTATTAATTATAGTGGCATTTCCGGCAATAAAAATATTGATGATTGCCTTTACGTATAAATTCGCCGCGGCCATTTTGCAGCCACTCGGAGGCGGGCCAGTCATATCTTGTCTAGATATCATCAGCAAGAGTGTAATTTATGTCTTCGCTGCATTAGGTATCGTTTCGTTGATGTTTTTTCTCAGCATAACGGTCATTGTTGCAGCAGGAAATCTGACCATGATGATGAGGTAGGAGGGAAGAGATGAATTATTTAATAGAATGGATAACGAATATTATCTTATTTATTCTTCTGGCAACTGTTATTGACATGCTCCTCCCAAATTCATCTATGCAAAAATATATAAAAATGGTTGTAGGCTTGATTTTAATTGCTATCATCCTTACTCCTGTATTGAAATTGATTTCATACAATTTTGAAGATGCAATTTCTTCTATGAACGTTCTCAATGATCCTGCTGAAAAAAATATGAAAAATTTAATAGAATCGAAGAAAAAAGAAATACAAGCCTCCCAACATGCATATATTTTAGAACAAATGGCTGTCCAGCTTAAAAAGGGCGCAGAGGAGGAGTTGATGAACCGGTTCGGAATGGAAATTGCCAATATTAACATTTTGACAGATGACAACCCAAATCATACTTTTCCAGATAATCTGCAAAAGGTTTCGGTTACTCTGAAACATCCAGACAACCAAATCCAAACGGTTGAAGCGGTAAAGCAAATTGAAATTAATGCAAGCGCTCCTCTAAAGTCCAAAAAAAATGCAGGCAAAGAAAGCAAAATTGCTTCCTTACTTGCAAAGGAGTGGAATGTTGCGGACAAAGTAATTGAAGTTTCAATTGAAGGGGGGGAAACCCAGAAGGATGAATAACGAAAAAGGACCGTTGTCGTGGCTGAAAAAATTGCTTTCAAACGAAGGTCAACCTGAGAAAAAAGCTGGAAAATATCACTATATGCTTCTTGTCCTTTGTTTAGGGGCGACCTTCATGCTAGTAGGGAATATGCTACTTAAAAATCAGCCGTCCGCCTCCGTAGTACCGGCAATAAAAAGCGTCGACACAAAAGCAGAAGATGTTCCTGCATTCGGAATGAAAAAGTCTTCCATAAATAACGAGATGGAAAATTACGAACAGGCTTATGAAGGACAAATGAAGGATGCACTTGAAAGCATGCTTGGTGTTAATGACGTCAAAGTAGTCGTGAACATAGACTCTTCTGATATAAAGATTTTTGAAAAAAATAAAGTATTAAAGAATCAGACAACGAACGAAACAGATCGCGATGGTGGGAAACGGCAAGTGGAAGATTCATCAGTAGATGAACAGCTGGTTATTATTCGAAATGGGGACAAAGAGGTGCCGATCGTCGTCCAAACGCAAAAGCCAAAGATTCGAGGTGTCCTGGTTGTTGCGAAGGGCGCGGAGGACATTCATGTGAAAAAATCAATTATTGAAGCAGTAACAAGAGCTTTGGACGTACCAAGCTTTCGAGTTTCGGTAATGCCCAAAAAATAAAGGGGGATAAATAAATGTTGTTAAAAAAACAAACGGTATGGTTATTAACAATGTTATCATTAGTCGTTGTGTTATCGGTCTATTACATTACTTCACCTGAACAAAAAAACTCGAATTTCGCTAATGTTGACCAAAAAACGAAGAATGGGCTTGTTCAAAAGCAGCCTGTTGTTTCAAAACAAAAAACAAACGAGAAAACAATTGTAAAAACCCAATCCAGCGATGAAGTTTTTGAAACACTTCGCATGCAGCTTGATGACCAGCGAAACCAGCAAATAGAAGAATTGCAGCAAGAAGTAGCTACAACAGACCTTTCTCCAGACAAGCGCAGTGAAGCGTATGACCAAATGAAAAAGTTGAGTGAAACTGCCCAAAAGGAAGAAATACTTGAAACACTAATAAAAGCAATGGGTTATGATGATGCCCTCGTGCGCGCTGACGGACAGAAAGTTAACATTACCGTGAAATCGAACAAGAAGCCTACAACAGCTGCTGCTAATAATATTATTCGCGTAGTAAGAAACGAGATCGGTGATGATAATTTTGTAGCAGTTGAATTTCAACCGACAAAACAATAACTAAACATTTGCAAAGAAAAGGAAAGCCATTGAGAGCTTTCCTTTATTTTATTATAGGCTTTCTTAATCTGTATTTTTGACAACGCGTTTGTTGGCTTATTCGTGTGAAACCTTCGTTTCACACGTTATTAAACAAAGCCTCATTACAAAGAAATTTCACATTTTTGTTTACAAGGTTTAAGATAGGGATAGAGAATTAATCCAAACGAAACTGAATACATGATTGAATTTTTACAAGGTATTATATTATAGTATTAGTATCTAGTCTTAAATTAGATGAACAAGGAGTGCTTTCAATTATGTTAAAAGTACAGGAAATTCGTGAATTAATAAAGCTGGTCGACCAATCCAGCATCGATGAATTTGAATTTGAGCAAGAAGGTTCAAAAATTAAAATGAAGAAAAATGTTGTTGAACATGTGACGGTTGCAAGTCCCGCAACTTTGCCATTAAAGGAGGCAATTCAACAGCCTGCTCGTCAAGAGTCGAGTGTTGCAGCGGTAGCGCAGGAAGTGAAGCAAGAAGAAGTAAAATCAGAGCCAATCAAGGAAACTTTAACAGAAAACTTACATAAAATTACTTCACCGATGGTAGGAACTTTTTATTCCTCCTCATCCCCTGATACAGATGCATATGTTAAAACAGGTTCAAAGGTTTCTGACGATTCAATCGTCTGCATTGTCGAAGCAATGAAATTATTTAATGAGATTGAAGCAGAAGTGAACGGAGAAATTGTGGAAATTCTCGTGAAAAATGGACAATTAGTGGAATATGGACAGCCATTGTTCTTGGTAAAGCCTGAATAAGGAGCGAATACTGGATGATAAGGAAACTATTAATTGCAAATAGAGGAGAAATCGCGGTTAGGGTCATTCGTGCCTGCCGGGAAATGGGGATTGAATCGGTTGCTGTTTTTTCTGAAGCAGATCGGGAAGCATTGCATGTCCAATTGGCAGATGAAGCATACTGCATTGGCCCCACTTCTTCCAAAGAAAGCTATTTAAACACGACAAATATCATAAGTGTGGCCAAATTAACGGGTTGCGATGCGATCCATCCTGGCTACGGTTTTCTGGCGGAAAACGCTGATTTCGCAGAACTTTGCAGAGAATGCAATATTATTTTTGTTGGGCCGAGCCCCGAAGCGATTTCGAAAATGGGTACAAAGGATGTAGCCCGCGAAACGATGAAGGAAGCTGGCGTACCAATTGTTCCTGGATCCAAAGGAATCATTAGGGATGTGGAAGAGGCGATAGAGCTTTCCAATACCATCGGCTATCCTGTTATTATCAAAGCTACAGCAGGAGGCGGTGGTAAGGGAATCCGGGTGGCGAGGAACGAGCAAGAATTAATCAAAGGCATTAATATCACCCAACAGGAAGCCCTCACTGCATTCGGAAATGCCGGTGTATACATCGAAAAATACATTGAAGATTTTCGCCATGTTGAAATTCAAGTGATGGCGGATTCCTATGGAAATACAATCCATCTTGGCGAACGTGATTGTTCCATCCAACGGAGGCTTCAAAAGCTGCTGGAAGAAACCCCTTCTCCAGCACTAGATGGAGAAATTCGTGAACAAATGGGAAATGCGGCCGTGAAAGCTGCAAAAGCAGTTGATTATTCTGGTGCTGGCACGGTAGAATTTATATATGACTACCGCAATCGCCAATTTTACTTTATGGAAATGAATACTAGGATACAGGTGGAGCATCCAGTAACTGAAATGGTGACAGGTGTGGATTTGATCAAGGAGCAAATAAAGGTTGCTTCAGGAGAAAAACTGCAGTTGAAACAAAAGGATGTAACATTTAACGGATGGGCTATTGAATGCCGCATTAATGCGGAAAACCCAGATAAGAATTTTATGCCTTCTCCTGGAAAAATCAATATGTATCTTCCTCCTGGAGGTCTTGGCGTTCGGATTGACTCTGCTGCCTATCCAGGGTATTCCATTCCTCCTTACTACGATTCCATGATTGCAAAAGTCATCACATATGGAAGCAGTCGGGAAGAAGCAATATCGAGGATGAAACGGGCGCTTGGAGAATTTATTGTGGAGGGTATCCATACGACCATTCCTTTTCATCTTAAACTGCTGGAGCATGAGAAGTTTGTTGAAGGACAGTTTAATACTAAATTTCTGGAATTGTACGATGTGATGAAGTCTTAATAAATATCCGGAGGTGTTTTGGATGATTGAAAATAGTATTTTGGAAATGAATCAAGGAAATAATGGTCACGGTAAAGTTGAAATTGCCCCGGAAGTGATTGAAGTAATCGCAGGCATTGCTGCATCTGAAGTGGAAGGCGTTTCGCAAATGCGTGGAAATTTCGCTACTGGTGTCGTCGAACGGTTAGGGAAAAAGAATCACGGAAAAGGTGTGAAAGTTGAATTATCTGAAAACGGCATTAAAGTGGATGTGTATTGCCTGATGAAATTTGGCATATCCATCCCTGTTGTAGCTCAGAAAATTCAAGACAACATCAGACAGGCATTATTGAATATGACTGCACTTGAGGCAGAAGAAGTCAACATCCATGTCGTAGGAATTCAGTTTGAAAACCAAAAGCATGAAGTGGAAATTGAAGAGGAAGTTTAATCGGAAAAACCGGAGGCATAATTATGTCCTCCGGTTTTTCTTCGCCATTAATAGAAAAAATTTTTCCTATCAGTGCGAAGAGTTTGCATATATGCTATTATCTTTTTATGTGTTTAAAATTTAAAGGGAATGTGTTCGTTCCAAATTGCTGTTAATGTTTAAATTGTTTTAATGCAGCCGGACTTTTTAATCCAGCTTCAGCGCCTTTTGTTATTCGACGCCCGGATTAGATAGAAATAATTTACAAATAGGAAATTCCCACATTTCATTTGATGAAAAATGGACAAAATTCATTTGTCCTGCGAAAAGGAGTTAACGGTATAATGAAAAGAAGAACTGCAAGGGAAAAAGCATTACAATCGCTTTTTCAAATTGATGTAAGCAATAGTGAACCAACGTCGGCGATTGAGCATGTGCTTGATGGAGAAACAGGTGATGAGTACTTAACGAAGCTGGTCTTAGGAGTTGTTGAACACAAAGAGGAAATTGATCAATTGATCAAGGAAAATCTTGAAAACTGGTCCATTGACCGTCTTGCCACAGTTGACCGGAATTTATTGAGGATTGCTGTGTATGAACTGAAGCTCTGCCGAAATGAAGTGCCAGAGAATGTAGTGTTGGATGAAGCCATTGAGATTGCCAAGCTTTATGGAGACGACCAATCAAGCAAGTTTATTAACGGTGTTCTTTCAAAAATAAAACAGCAGCTTGCTTAGTGTTCTTCTTGAAGTTGGTTTTCTCTGAAAAACAGAGGAGGAAGATCGAATGGAAGCAATTTTGATTAACGGGAAAGAGATTGCCCAGAAAACCAGAATGGACATCGCCGAAGAAGTGAAGAAATTGAAAGAAAATGGAAATGTACCGGGTTTGGCTGTCATCCTTGTTGGGAATAACCATGCATCAAGAACATATGTCAACAATAAAGAGAAGGCTTGCAAGGATTTGGGCATGCTTTCATTGTTGATTGAGTTGCCCGAAAGTTTGCATGAAAACGACTTGCTTGCAAAAATAAAAGAATTGAATGAGGATCCAACGATCCATGGAATTCTTGTCCAGCTTCCACTTCCAAAACAAATCAATGAAAAAAAAGTAATCGAATCTATTTCTCCAGAAAAAGATGTGGACGGATTCCACCCGATCAATATTGGGCGAATGATGACCGGACAGGAAACTTTCCTGCCATGTACACCTTTTGGCATAATGGTAATGCTAAAAGAAATGGAGATCGAAACAGAAGGTAAGCATGTCGTAATTGTCGGTCGAAGCAATATTGTCGGCAAGCCGTCAGGCCAATTATTTCTAAACGAAAACGCAACAGTGACTTATTGCCATTCAAGGACGAAAGATCTGAAATTCCATACAAGACAGGCGGACATTCTTGTTTCCGCTGTCGGAATTGCCAATTTTATTACCGCTGATCATGTAAGTGATGGTGCTGTCGTAATTGATGTGGGAATGAATCGCGATGAAAATGGCAAGTTGTGCGGGGATGTCGCGTTTGAAACAGTTAAGCAAAAGGCCGGCTATATTACCCCTGTGCCTGGTGGGGTTGGACCTATGACGATCACGATGCTGATGTACAATACAATGAAATCCGCCAAGAATGCCAGCATGGCACAGCATGTATAAAAGCTGATAAGGCACCATAGACATGATCGATATAATTAAAAAGCCAAATTAAGTTGGTGAAATATTGTCCTTATCTTTATTAAGTTTGTTCCTGTCAATGTTTGCGTGACGAAAGGAACGTGTAAACTTATAATGGATAAGGACAGTTTTTTTATAAAGAAAAGTGTAAATTATGGTATTAAACAAATGTGCATTGAAGGAGTTCGATATGGCGGAAAATCAGTATTTAACGGTCAATGCTTTAACCAAATACATAAAGAGAAAATTTGACGCTGATCCCCATCTTCAGGATGTGTATGTTAAAGGCGAAATTTCAAACTTGAAAGCGCACACGAGTGGGCACTTGTACTTTACATTGAAAGATGATAAAGCAAGAATCCTTGCCGTTATGTTTGCAGGTAATGCCCGTTCGATGAAATTCCGGCCCGAAAACGGGATGAAAGTCATCGTCAAAGGCGATATAAGCGTATATGAGCCAAGCGGACAATATCAAATTTATATAAAAGAAATGCGTCCGGATGGAATTGGTGAATTATTTTTGGCATACGAGCAGTTGAAAAACAAGCTTGAGGCCGAAGGGTTATTTTCTAATGCACATAAAAGGGCCCTTCCTTCTTTCCCAAAAACCGTTGGTGTCGTGACTTCCCCTACAGGAGCTGCTGTCCGTGACATCCTAACGACGATTAAAAGGCGCTATCCCATTGCAAAAGTCCTCATTTTCCCTGCACTTGTACAAGGAGAAAATGCCGCGCCATCGATTGCTAAAGCGATTGAAGCAGCGAATAAGCGTGCGGAAATTGATGTGCTTATCGTAGGAAGGGGAGGAGGTTCTATTGAGGAGTTATGGGCTTTTAATGAAGAAAGAGTGGCCAGGGCAATCTTTGAATCAGCCATTCCTATTATTTCTGCTGTAGGACATGAAACCGATTTTACTATTGCCGATTTTGTCGCAGATATGCGCGCCCCAACTCCAACAGGAGCAGCAGAACTCGCAGTTCCCCATATCGAGGAGTTGCTGGAAAGAGTTCTTCAACGGCAAACACGCTTGCTCAGGGCAATGAAGGAAAAATTTAGATTTGAAAAGGAAAGACTAGGCAGATTGGAAAAATCATATGCCTTTCGATACCCGATGCGCCTTTATGAACAAAAACTGGAGCAACTTGACAAATTGACAGAAAAGCTCGTTCGTGGTGCACAACTTGCCTCTTC
>JAUZPT010000050.1 GCA_030705745.1 Bacillota bacterium
CTTGTTGATAACGCTCCTAAGACAATCAAAGAAGGCGTTTCTAAAGAAGAAGCTGAAGAAGTTAAAGCTAAACTTGCTGAAGTTGGAGCAAACGTTGAAGTTAAGTAATCAATTCATTAAAAAGCTCGCTGTTTAAGCGGGCTTTTTTTGGCTAATCAGAATTTATATCCATAAATTCTGAACGCACGACGGACAGGATGTCCTAGTCGGGCGAAAGCCGCAGGATGTGGCGTTTTGAGCGCGATAAGTGCAACTACGCCTCTGTCATCGCCTAAAGGCTCGCCAATCGGCGAGTTTTCTTTAGCTAAAAAAATATTGGTTATTGTTTTGACTGCATGCTGTGGAATGTGTCTTTGGAGGTGAAAAAATGGCTGATCATTACTATTCAAAAACCCCGAAGGTTGAAAGTAATCCAAAGTATTGGGAGTACAGCTTGAAAAATCATAACTTGCGTTTCAAAACGGACAATGGTGTTTTTTCGAAAAAAGAAGTCGATTTCGGATCACGTCTGCTTATTGAAACCTTTGAATTCCCGGAAACGGCGGGCATGATTTTGGATGTTGGCTGTGGATATGGGCCAATCGGGCTTTCGCTTGCCAAAAGTGATGAGACCCGAACAGTCCACATGATCGATGTGAACGAAAGGGCTTTGGAGCTTGCTCGCGAAAATGCGCAGCTGAATGGTATTTCGAATACCGTCATCTATGAAAGCGACCGGCTTGAAGGTGTTGCTGAAAAGAATTTTGCGGCGATCTTAACGAATCCGCCCATCCGAGCCGGAAAAAGCACTGTCCATGATATCTTTGTCCAAAGCTATCACCACTTGCTGCCTGGAGGAGAGTTGTGGGTTGTGATTCAAAAGAAACAAGGGGCACCGTCCGCTGTTGAAAAAATAGCCGAATTATTTTCTGACGTGGAAATCGTGGAAAAGAAGAAAGGCTATTTTATCATTAAAGCAAAAAAAGGTTGACGCAAAAAAGTCACTATGTTAATATTGTAAAATGCCAACATAATATTTTCTGGATTTTTCCCTTTATTACCCTATTTTGTTGTATAAAAGTGGATATTTTCGGAGAAGATGACAAAATAATAGTCAAAATCTGAAATTGTGGTTTTTAAGAAAAAAACCCTTTTTCTTTTTGTCTTATAGAGGGGGCAGTTTGTCCTTTCTTAAAGATGCAAATAGATTTAATATAACGCTTGATTTGAGGGGTGAATCAGTTGACAGGTCAACTAGTTCAGTATGGACGACACCGCCAACGAAGAAGTTACGCGCGAATCAGTGAAGTTTTAGAATTACCAAATCTTATTGAAATCCAAACCTCTTCTTATCAATGGTTTCTTGATGAGGGATTACGTGAAATGTTTCAGGATATTTCACCGATTGAAGACTTTACTGGTAACCTATCACTAGAATTTATTGATTACAGCCTTGGCGAACCAAAGTATTCAGTAGCGGAATCAAAAGAACGCGATGTGACCTATTCGGCACCATTGCGGGTTAAAGTACGCCTTGTTAACAAAGAAACAGGCGAAGTGAAAGACCAGGATGTTTTCATGGGCGATTTCCCGCTTATGACAGAAACGGGTACTTTCGTGATCAACGGTGCGGAGCGTGTTATCGTTTCTCAGTTGGTACGATCACCGAGTGTGTATTACAGTGGAAAACTTGATAAAAACGGTAAAAAAGGGTTTACAGCTACTGTTATTCCGAACCGCGGCGCCTGGCTTGAATACGAAACAGATGCTAAAGACGTCGTATATGTCAGAATAGATCGTACTCGGAAACTGCCCGTTACGGTTCTTTTGCGTTCATTAGGCTTCGGCTCTGATCAAGAAATCATTGAATTGATTGGCGACAATGAGTATATCCGAAACACGCTTGAAAAAGACAACACCGAAAGTGTTGAAAAAGCGCTGTTAGAAATTTATGAACGTCTCCGTCCAGGAGAACCGCCAACAGTAGAAAATGCGAAGAGTTTATTGGTTTCAAGATTTTTCGATCCAAAGCGTTATGATTTAGCGAATGTTGGTCGTTATAAAATCAACAAAAAGCTTCATATTAAAAACCGTTTATTCGGCCAAAAACTTGCTGAAACGCTTGTTGATCCGGATACTGGTGAAATTATTGCGGAAAAAGGAACAATCCTTGACCGTCGTAATTTAGATAAAATCATTCCTGCTCTTGAAAAAAATATTAATTTCACAAATTTCCATCCTTCAGGCGGTGTGGTTCAGGAAGAAATTCTTCTTCAATCCATCAAGATTTACGCTCCGAATGATGAAAATGAAAAAGTCATTAACGTGCTTGGTAACGCTTATGTAGAAGAAGCCGTTAAAAATATCGCTCCGTCAGATATCATTTCCTCCATCAGTTATTTCTTTAACTTGCTGCATGGTGTAGGTGATACGGATGATATCGATCATCTTGGAAACAGACGCCTGCGTTCAGTTGGCGAATTGCTGCAAAATCAATTCCGTATTGGTTTATCTCGTATGGAACGTGTTGTTCGTGAAAGAATGTCAATTCAAGACACTGCAACCATTACACCGCAGCAATTGATCAATATTCGTCCAGTTATTGCGTCGATTAAAGAATTTTTCGGTAGCTCTCAGCTTTCACAGTTCATGGATCAAACGAATCCACTTGCGGAATTGACGCATAAGCGCCGTTTATCCGCATTGGGACCCGGTGGACTTACGCGTGAACGCGCTGGCTTTGAAGTCCGTGACGTTCACTATTCCCACTATGGACGGATGTGTCCGATTGAAACGCCTGAAGGCCCGAACATCGGTTTGATCAACTCTTTATCTTCTTTCGCAAAGGTGAATCGATTTGGTTTTATTGAAACGCCATATCGCAGAATCGATTCTGAAACAGGTAAAGTAACGAATCGCATTGATTACTTGACAGCCGATGAAGAAGACTTGTACGTGGTTGCACAGGCAAATGCACGATTAGGTGAAGATGGGACATTCCTGGATAATGATATCGTGGCACGTTTCCGTGGAGAAAACACGGTTGTCCCACGCGAACGCATTGATTACATGGACGTATCGCCGAAGCAGGTAGTATCTGCAGCGACTGCGTGTATCCCTTTCCTTGAAAACGATGACTCGAACCGTGCCCTAATGGGAGCGAACATGCAACGACAAGCAGTACCACTTATGCAGCCGGAAGCACCAAGAGTTGGAACGGGTATGGAATACGTATCCGGTAAAGACTCAGGAGCAGCCGTCATCTGCAAGCATGAAGGTATTGTTGAGCATGTGGAAGCGCGCGAAGTTTGGGTGCGCCGTGTCAAAGAAGTAGATGGCCAGGAAGTAAAAGGCGATCTTGATAAATATAAAATGTTGAAATTCATCAGGTCTAACCAAGGAACTTGTTACAATCAACGTCCAATCGTTGCTGTAGGAAACCGTGTAACGAAAGGGGAAATCCTTGCGGATGGACCTTCTATGGAACTCGGAGAATTGGCGCTTGGACGAAATGTTCTTGTAGCATTCATGACTTGGGATGGCTATAACTATGAAGATGCGATCATCATGAGTGAACGCCTCGTAAAAGATGACGTTTATACTTCAATCCATATCGAAGAATACGAGTCAGAATCACGTGATACAAAATTAGGGCCGGAAGAAATTACACGCGATATCCCGAACGTAGGGGAAGATGCACTACGCAATCTTGATGAGCGTGGAATCATTCGTACCGGTGCTGAAGTAAAAGACGGAGACCTTCTTGTTGGTAAAGTCACTCCAAAAGGAGTAACAGAACTTACAGCAGAAGAACGCCTCCTTCATGCGATCTTTGGCGAAAAAGCTCGTGAGGTTCGTGATACGTCCCTTCGTGTTCCACACGGCGGCGGCGGAATCGTCCTTGATGTAAAAGTCTTTAACCGTGAAGACGGCGATGAATTGCCACCAGGAGTTAACCAGCTTGTACGTGCATATATCGTACAAAAACGTAAAATCTCCGAAGGCGATAAAATGGCTGGACGCCACGGAAATAAAGGGGTAATTTCCCGAATTTTACCTGAAGAAGATATGCCTTACATGCCGGATGGCACTCCAGTCGATATCATGTTAAATCCTCTGGGCGTTCCTTCTCGTATGAATATCGGACAGGTGCTTGAACTTCATCTTGGTATGGCAGCAAGAGCGCTTGGAATCCATGTCGCATCTCCTGTATTTGACGGAGCGCGAGAGGAAGATGTTTGGGGCACTATTGAAGAAGCAGGAATGGCCTCAGATGCGAAAACCGTCCTTTATGATGGCCGCTCAGGTGAGCCTTTCGATAACCGCGTTTCTGTCGGTGTCATGTATATGATTAAGCTAGCGCACATGGTTGACGATAAGCTTCATGCTCGTTCAACTGGACCATACTCACTTGTTACGCAGCAGCCTTTGGGTGGTAAAGCCCAATTTGGAGGTCAGCGTTTCGGAGAGATGGAGGTATGGGCGCTTGAGGCATACGGTGCAGCTTATACGCTACAGGAAATTCTTACTGTTAAGTCTGACGATGTTGTTGGTCGTGTAAAAACGTACGAAGCGATCGTTAAAGGTGAAAATGTACCGGAACCAGGTGTTCCTGAATCATTCAAAGTATTAATCAAAGAACTTCAAAGCCTTGGTATGGATGTAAAAATCCTTTCTGGTGATGAAGAAGAAATTGAAATGCGTGATACGGAAGACGAGGAAGACTTGCAGCAAGTCGATTCGCTTTCATTAGCACCGGAATCACCAAAATTCGAATCCGAAAAAGTCGGTTCAAAAGAGTAATACCCAGGATGAAGGCCAAATAGCTATAGTTGTTTGGCCTTATCCACTTATTTCTATCAAGTTTAGCTGAAGTGCACATCCGTGCTCTATCCGCTTTTTTGTTAGCGAATAGGGTAAAACCTGGATATCAAAAGGGAGGTAGGCCCCTTGCTGGATGTTAATAATTTTGAGTATATGAAAATTGGTCTGGCATCACCTGATAAGATTCGTTCATGGTCTTTCGGAGAAGTAAAAAAACCAGAAACCATTAACTATCGTACGTTAAAACCCGAGAAAGATGGGTTGTTCTGTGAGCGTATTTTCGGTCCAACAAAAGACTGGGAGTGCCATTGCGGAAAATACAAGCGTGTCCGTTATAAAGGAGTAGTATGTGACCGATGCGGCGTAGAGGTTACGCGTGCGAAAGTCAGACGCGAGCGTATGGGCCATATTGAGTTAGCGGCTCCGGTATCTCATATATGGTATTTCAAAGGAATTCCAAGCCGCATGGGACTTGTTTTGGACATGTCTCCTCGTGCATTGGAAGAGATTATTTATTTCGCATCATATGTTGTTACAGAGTCTGGAGACACTGCCCTTGAAAAGAAGCAGCTCCTGTCTGAAAAAGAATATCGTGCATACCGTGAAAAGTACGGAAATAAATTCCAAGCTGCCATGGGCGCAGAAGCTATTAAAAAATTACTTTCAGATATCGACTTGAATAAAGATGTAGAAGCTTTGAAGGAAGAATTGAAAACAGCACAAGGCCAACGCCGAACAAGAGCAATCAAGCGCTTGGAAGTTTTGGAAGCGTTCAGAGGTTCAGGCAATGAACCTTCATGGATGATCCTTGATGTACTGCCAGTCATTCCTCCGGAACTGCGTCCGATGGTTCAATTGGATGGCGGAAGATTCGCAACATCCGACTTGAATGATCTATACCGCCGGGTAATCAACCGGAACAATCGTTTGAAGCGTTTATTGGATCTTGGAGCACCTAGCATCATCGTGCAAAACGAGAAACGCATGCTTCAGGAAGCGGTTGATGCCTTGATTGATAACGGTCGTCGTGGCCGTCCGGTTACAGGACCAGGAAATCGTCCGTTAAAATCTTTATCACATATGCTTAAAGGGAAACAAGGTCGTTTCCGTCAGAACCTACTTGGAAAACGTGTTGACTATTCCGGCCGTTCAGTTATCGTCGTAGGACCTAACCTGAAGATGTACCAATGCGGTCTTCCGAAAGAAATGGCTTTGGAGTTATTTAAGCCGTTTGTCATGAAGGAACTTGTTGGTAAAGGACTAGCGCATAATATTAAATCTGCTAAACGCAAGATTGAACGAGTATCACCAGATGTTTGGGATGTACTCGAAGATGTAATTAAAGAACATCCAGTTTTATTAAACCGTGCACCAACGCTTCATAGACTTGGAATTCAGGCATTTGAACCTACGCTTGTGGAAGGCCGAGCAATCCGCCTTCACCCGCTTGTATGTACAGCATACAATGCCGACTTTGACGGAGACCAAATGGCTGTTCACGTTCCGCTTTCTGCTGAAGCGCAGGCTGAAGCGCGTTTGCTCATGCTTGCTGCACAAAACATCCTTAACCCTAAGGATGGAAAGCCGGTTGTTACACCATCACAAGATATGGTATTGGGTAACTATTACCTTACTCTTGAAAGAGAAGGCAGAATTGGTGAGGGTATGGTCTTTAATGATGCGAACGAAGCATTGATTGCCTACCATAATGGATATGTCCATTTGCATACTAGAATCGCCGTTCATGCAGGTTCTCTTGGAAATGAAACATTTACGGAAGAACAAAACAAACAATTGTTAATTACAACAGTTGGTAAACTAGTCTTTAATGAAATCTTGCCGAAGTCATTCCCGTATATTAATGAGCCGACAAGAGACAATCTGGAAGTGAAAACTCCAGAAAAGTATTTCCTTGAAAAAGGTGCTGATATTAAGGCACGCATTAAAGAAATGCCTATTATTGATCCTTTCAAAAAGAAAATACTTGGAAATATCATTGCGGAAGTATTCAAGCGTTTCAAGATTACCGAAACGTCGAAGATGCTTGACCGAATGAAAGACCTTGGATTTAGACATTCGACGAAGGCTGGTATCACAGTAGGCGTTGCCGACATCGTGGTATTACCGGAGAAGCAGGAAATCCTTAAAGAGGCACAAAGCAAAGTTGATAACGTATTAAAACAGTTCAGACGCGGTTTAATTACCGAGGAAGAGCGATATGATCGTGTCATTTCTATCTGGAGTGCAGCGAAAGATGTCATCCAGGGGAAATTGATGCAATCCTTGAATAAAACAAATCCAATCTTTATGATGAGTGACTCTGGTGCCCGTGGTAACGCATCGAACTTTACACAGCTTGCTGGTATGCGTGGTCTGATGGCCAACCCGGCTGGACGAATCATTGAATTGCCAATTAAATCAAGTTTCCGTGAAGGGTTAACCGTTTTGGAATACTTTATTTCCACTCATGGTGCGCGTAAAGGTCTTGCCGATACTGCACTTAAAACAGCTGACTCAGGTTACCTGACTCGCCGTCTCGTTGACGTTGCGCAGGATGTCATTGTTCGCGATGACGATTGTGGAACTGACCGCGGCTTGTTAATTAGTGCATTAAAAGATGGTACTGAAGTGATTGAAGCACTTGATGAACGCTTAATTGGTCGTCATGCACGCCGTGCGATTAAACATCCGGAAACGAACGAAGTTCTTGTTCCGGAAAACGGACTCATTACCGAAGATATGGCTGAGTTAATTGTTAGCCTTGGTATTGAAGAAGTGAATATCCGTTCAGCATTTACATGTAACACTCGCCATGGTGTGTGTAAAAAATGTTATGGACGCAATCTGGCAACTGGCCAGGAAGTGGAAGTGGGCGAAGCGGTTGGTATTATCGCTGCACAATCTATCGGTGAACCAGGTACACAGTTAACGATGCGTACTTTCCATACAGGTGGGGTTGCAGGAGACGATATTACCCAAGGTCTACCTCGTATCCAGGAAATTTTTGAAGCACGTAATCCAAAAGGTCAGGCAGTCATTTCTGAATTGGATGGTGTCGTTGTTGGCATCAATGAAGGAAAAGACCGTCAGCATGAAATCGTCGTTCAAGGTGAGCATGAATCACGCACGTACAATGCCCCTTACACAGCAAGGCTCCGCGTTGCGATAAACGATAAAGTTATTCGTGGTGAAGAACTGACAGAAGGTTCCATCGATCCGAAAGAATTAATCAAAGTACGAGATGTTGGAGCTGTTCAAGAGTACTTACTGCGTGAAGTGCAAAAAGTTTACCGCATGCAGGGTGTTGAAATCGGTGATAAGCATATCGAAGTAATGGTTCGCCAAATGCTTCGTAAAGTGCGCGTCATCGATGCAGGTGAAACTGACGTACTTCCTGGTACGCTTCTTGATATTCACCAGTTTACGGATGCGAACGAAAAAGCATTACTTAGCGGTAAAATGCCTGCTACAGGCAGACCGGTATTGCTCGGAATTACAAAGGCTTCTCTTGAAACGGATTCCTTCCTTTCAGCTGCTTCATTCCAAGAAACAACACGTGTTCTTACGGATGCTGCAATTAAAGGAAAGCGCGATGAGTTACTCGGCTTAAAGGAAAATGTTATCATCGGTAAGCTAGTACCGGCAGGAACAGGAATGCAAAGATATCGTAAAGCTGAACCTGTTTTAAAAGGTGCAACTACGGAAGATGCAATTACGATTGAGTAATAGCTAAAATAGCGGCATCTGCAAGGAATGCAGGTGCCGCATTTTAAAAATAATCTGCTTGGCAATCGTGCAACAAGACGATAGTGACCGAACAAAAAACGAAAGTTATGTTGACATTGTAAAGTAGAGATGTTACTATATCAAAGGTGCTCCTATTCAAGTGATACTTTGGAGGATATGATAAATGTCTTATGAAAAAGTATTACAGGCTACTAAAGTAATTATAGGAACAAAGCAGGCAGTGAAGGCTTTAAACGAAGGAATGGTTCAAGAAGTAATCATAGCGACGGATGCGGATCCTTTGATCACATCGAGTGTTGCTAAATGTGCAATTGAAACAAATATTCCTGTCCACTACGTAGATTCGATGGTTAAACTCGGAAAAGCATGCGGAATTAAAGTTGGAGCGTCAACTGTTGCCATAATCCGTTAAAAACTGTTTTTGTAGATAGATGTAGTCTGCAAAAACTTTGTTTTTGCAAAAAAATGAACCACCTGGATGTGTGGGTCAACAAAGAAATGAAAGGAGGAAAAAACATGCCTACTATTAATCAATTAGTGCGTAAGCCTCGTCAATCAAAAGAGGAAAAGTCAAAATCACCAGCACTAAATAAAGGTTACAACAGCTTCAAAAAATCCCAAACGAATGTATCTTCACCACAAAAACGCGGTGTTTGTACACGTGTTGGTACTATGACACCGAAGAAACCGAACTCAGCGTTGCGTAAATATGCTCGTGTACGTTTGACTAACGGTATTGAGGTGACTGCATACATTCCTGGTATCGGACACAACCTTCAAGAGCACAGTGTTGTTCTTATTCGTGGAGGACGTGTAAAAGACTTACCAGGGGTACGTTATCACATCGTTCGTGGAGCGCTTGATACAGCGGGTGTTAACAACCGTATGCAAGGCCGTTCTAAATATGGTACTAAGAGACCAAAAGCACCAAAAAAATAATTCTATAAACTATAATAGAAGCTTCTTTGAAAGGAGGAACAAATATGCCACGTAAAGGTCCTGTAGCAAAAAGAGACGTATTACCAGATCCGTTATACAACTCAAAGCTAGTTACTCGTCTAATCAATAAAATGATGGAAGACGGTAAAAGAGGTAAATCACAAGCAATTCTTTATTCAGCATTCGAAACAATCCGCGAGCGTTCTGGCAAAGAACCTATGGAAGTGTTTGATGCAGCTCTTAAAAACATCATGCCTGTTCTTGAAGTAAGAGCACGCCGTGTTGGTGGAGCAAACTATCAAGTCCCAGTTGAGGTGCGTCCTGACCGCCGTACAACTCTTGGTCTTCGTTGGTTAGTGAGCTATGCTCGCAAACGCGGAGAAAAAACAATGGAAGCACGTTTAGCTAACGAAATTATGGATGCAGCTAACAACACAGGTGCAGCTGTTAAGAAACGTGAAGATACACACAAAATGGCTGAAGCAAACAAAGCATTTGCTCACTATCGCTGGTAGAATCCTTTTTAAAATAAAAACATTGATACTAGAAAGGAGAAAGACCCAATGGCAAGAGAGTTCTCCTTAAACAACACTCGCAATATCGGCATCATGGCACATATCGATGCTGGTAAAACGACAACAACTGAGCGTGTCCTTTATTACACTGGTCGTATCCATAAGATTGGTGAAACACATGAAGGTGCATCACAAATGGACTGGATGGAGCAGGAACAAGAGCGCGGAATCACAATCACTTCCGCTGCAACAACTGCTCAATGGAAAGGCCATCGCGTTAACATCATCGATACACCTGGACACGTGGACTTCACAGTTGAAGTTGAACGTTCCCTTCGTGTACTTGATGGTGCAGTAGCTGTACTTGATGCACAATCTGGTGTTGAGCCTCAAACTGAAACAGTTTGGCGCCAAGCAACAACTTATGGTGTACCACGTGTAGTTTTCGTAAACAAAATGGATAAAATCGGTGCAGATTTCTTATATTCTGTAAAGACAATTCATGACCGCTTACAAGCGAATGCACATCCAATTCAACTTCCAATCGGTGCTGAAGATGAATTCTCAGCAATTATTGACTTAGTTGAAATGAATGCTGAATTCTACGGTAATGACCTTGGAACAGATATTGAAATCCGCGAAATCCCTGAAGAATACATGGATTTAGCTACAGAATACCGTGAAAAGCTAGTTGAAGCGGTAGCTGAGCTTGATGAAGCATTAATGGAAAAATACCTTAATGGTGAAGAAATCACTAAAGAAGAACTTAAAGCTGGTATTCGTAAAGGTACTGTTAATGTAGAATTCTATCCTGTAATTTGTGGATCAGCATTTAAAAACAAAGGTGTTCAGAAAATGCTTGATGCAGTTATCGACTACCTTCCATCTCCACTAGATGTACCTGCAATTAAAGGTACTCTACCGGATTCAGATGAAGAAGTTGAACGTCATGCAGATGACTCTGAGCCATTCTCGGCTCTTGCATTTAAAGTTATGACTGACCCTTATGTAGGGAAACTTACGTTCTTCCGCGTATACTCCGGAACATTAAGCTCTGGTTCATACGTACAAAACTCAACAAAAGGAAAGCGTGAGCGTGTCGGACGTATCCTTCAGATGCACGCAAACAGCCGTCAGGAAATTTCAGAAGTTCATGCCGGTGACATTGCTGCAGCAGTAGGATTGAAAGATACGACAACAGGTGACACTCTTTGTGAAGAGAAGCATCTCGTTATCCTTGAGTCTATGAATTTCCCTGAGCCTGTAATTCAATTGTCTGTTGAGCCTAAATCAAAAGCTGACCAAGACAAAATGACTACAGCTCTACAAAAACTTCAAGAAGAAGATCCAACCTTCCGCGCGCATACTGACCAGGAAACTGGCCAGGTTATCATCGCTGGTATGGGTGAGCTTCACTTGGATATCATCGTTGACCGTATGCGTCGCGAATTCAAAGTTGAAGCAAACGTGGGTGCACCTCAGGTTGCATACCGTGAAACGTTCCGTGGTTCTGCAGAAGTTGAGGGTAAATTTGCTCGTCAATCTGGTGGACGCGGTCAATACGGACACGTTTGGATTGAGTTCTCTCCAAATGAAGAGGGTGCAGGATTTGAATTTATTAATGGCATCGTCGGTGGTGTAGTTCCACGTGAATACATCCCTGCGGTACAAGCTGGTCTTGAAGACTCTCTTGATAGAGGTGTTCTAGCTGGTTATCCATTAGTAGACATTAAAGCAAGACTGTTTGACGGTTCTTACCATGATGTTGACTCCAGTGAAATGGCGTTTAAAATTGCTGCATCAATGGCACTTAAAAATGCTGCTTCAAAATGTAAACCTGTTATCCTTGAGCCGATGATGCGCGTTGAAGTCGTCATCCCTGAAGAATACATGGGTGATATCATGGGAATGCTTACAGCTCGCCGTGGACGTGTAGAAGGTATGGAAGCACGCGGTAACGCTCAAGTTGTCCGCTCAATGGTTCCTCTATCTGAAATGTTCGGTTATGCTACTGCATTGCGTTCAAGCACACAAGGTCGTGGAGTATTCTCTATGCACTTCGATCATTACGAAGAAGTTCCAAAATCAGTTTCTGAAGAAATTATCAAAAAAAATAAAGGTGAATAATTGATTTTCACCTATTAATCAAGTATAACTACTAATGTAAGCATGGAAACTATGAGCCAGACTATAGCTGGTTCATGGTTCCATCCAAATACTTAACCTTATAATTTAAAGGAGGATTTTCTAATGGGAAAAGCTA
>JAUZPT010000500.1 GCA_030705745.1 Bacillota bacterium
AACTAGTTTAGACTGAAGAAATTTAGCGGAAAATTACTAGAACTTTATTGAAAATATTTCTTTAGGAACAAAAATAGAGCAGCGTCACTAAAAAAGCGACGTTGCTCTATTCTAGAAATTACATTACAATCTCAAGTGGATTCACATTCAACACATACATGAATTTGTATGTGAAAAAATCGTAAAGGTTTTAGATTGCTCTCTTGGCCAGTGTTAACCACTCGAATTGACGCTGCTTCATTTCAAATAGACGCAACGGATCACGATACAATTCCGGGTTCGTTCTCATTTTTTTCAATGTTTCATCATTCAGCACCATTTCTTGCTCAGCAACATTCACCGCCTGCTTCAGTTCAGCAACAGGGTGGTGAAAAAAGAGTGCAATATCCCGTTCAAGTGATTTCTCGAACAACTCGAACTTCTGCATGAACCCATTCACAATGGAGTTGGTCACATCATGATAATCGTCATTCTCAACAAACGATTTATATTTGTTATAAAGCAATGCATTGTTTTGCGACAGAGCGCCAAACAACTTGCCAGCACTTTTCAATAAAAACTGTGATGGCGTTGAACGCATGGCAATGTTCATGTTCTCCATTTGTACTCCGTTTGTCATTCTGAAAGCATCTCTGCCCCAATCGTCCAAAACCCTAAAATCACACTTCAATTGAAATTGCTCTGTTCCGTACATATCGTTGAACCCCTGAGCCATTTCGTTAAAATACAGCTGGCTTTGATGAAACTCTTCGCTTGAAAGTTCAATCCAATTCTGGAGCTCCGACAAGTATTTAGGCAAAATCATCTGCTGAAGATAATTTTGTACACGATTGTTCATTTCATTGTTTAAACTGACATGAATTTTCCCAAAATCGCTTTCTTCCGTAATAAAATCGGCGCTTCCCTTTAATATCCTTGGAATTTCCACACGCATTTCATCTTGAATATCTTCTTTTATTTTTTGATACGACCTTTTAATGATTCTAGTCTTTTCTGCTTCAATATCGTTCAACTGATTTAGAGCCCCATTCAGCTTGACAATAGCTCCTTCGTTCCATTGATTTGATTCAACGAGTGTATTCTCCAACTCAACACGTCGATGAAGCAATTCCGTAATCGCTTTTCTGATAAAAAACAATAATTTTCCGGTACGGTCCTCTTCCATTATTCCCCTTGGGATAATCGAATGTATAAATGAAGATAAATCACTCAGCTGCTGCCTGCTATCGAATTGGCTGGAAAAAGCAAAGATTTTTGCATGCGGAAAGTAACTATTGACCCTTTCCCACGTTTCATCGACCATCCTTATCATTTCCGTTTCGTTGTAAACTGTATCCATCTTATTTAACAAGAAATGAATAGGCATTTCGGGTACAGTTTCCTTTAAATGCGCCAAAATTTCTCGTTCTTTTTCCGTTAACGGTTCATCGGCATTCAATACAAATAATAAGCTATCCGCCATGCGAAGATAATCAATGACTTCATAATCATGTAGTCCAAAGCCGTTAAAACCTGGCGTATCAATCAAGGAAAGCCCATGTTCCTCCAAAAATGAAGCTGGCAATTTCACATCAACGATCGAAGCGGCAGTTTCCTGTTGCCCATCAGCAATCCCATGAAAATCCGACAAAGATGTAACCGCCCTGATTCCTTCATTTGTAATTTCACTTATTTCTTCATGTTCATCATTTTTAAAACTGACAAAAGTAGTGGTTGGAGTTCCATTAAACATCTCCTCACCTAAAGCAAAGTTGACAAAGGTCGATTTCCCCGTCCCGCTCATGCCCGTGACAATAAGATGATGTGTTTGAAAATCGGTCAGCTGCTTAATCATCCACTTCAACCGATTTTCTACACCGTCCTCCTGCTTTTTGGACCAGCTTACCAACGTTTCAAATAGTTGGAGCGCCCCCTCCATAATATCCACATTGCTTCTAGAAGAGCTGACCAGATTTTCCGCTTCTCCCATGAATCCACCCCTGATGCTGCCCGGGAAAATTTCCCCCCAAGCCAAAAGGGCAGAAGCCGCGGCGGCAGCTTGAGCAGAATCCGTTATTATAAACCAGTTTTCAAGCAGCAGC
>JAUZPT010000501.1 GCA_030705745.1 Bacillota bacterium
ACCACTCGAAGGATGAAAAGAAGCAACATACAATTGCGTCTCCTGCTGCGAGAAAGCTTGCACGGGAAAAAGGGATTGCAATTGGCGATGTACCTACAGTAGATCCAATGGGAAGGGTCAGAAAACAGGATGTAACTTCCTTTCAAGCTGAACCTAAGAAAGTAATTTCCAAAGAAAATAATAACACATCGCAAGGTACAGCTCCGCTCATAGACAAATCCGAAACAAAGCCTATTATTCACGAAAAAATGTCAAGACGCCGTCAAACAATAGCTAAACGTTTAGTGGAGGTTCAACAAACAGCAGCCATGTTGACGACATTTAACGAAGTGGACATGACTGAAGTATTAAAGCTTCGAAACCGGAGGAAGAATAGATTTTTTGAAGAACATGATGTAAAGCTGGGATTTATGTCGTTTTTCACAAAAGCATCAGTGATCGCATTGAAAAAATATCCTTACTTAAATGCTGAAATATCGGGTGATGAATTTCTCGTTAAAAAATTTTATGATATCGGAATTGCAGTTTCTGCAGCAGAAGGGCTTGTTGTCCCAGTTGTTAGAGACGCCGATCGAAAATCATTTGCGGACATTGAAAAGGATATTATGGAACTGGCTGAAAAAGCACGGGCAAATAAGCTGGCGTTAAAGGATTTACAAGGAGGAACGTTTACGATAACGAACGGAGGCGTCTTTGGTTCGTTGCTATCAACACCTATCTTAAATGGGCCTCAGGTAGGAATACTTGGGATGCACAAAATACAGCTTCGCCCTGTAGCCATTGATGAAGAGAGAATGGAAAACCGCCCGATGATGTATATAGCATTATCATATGATCACCGTATAGTGGATGGGAAAGAAGCAGTCAGCTTCTTAGTTAAAATAAAGGAATTGCTGGAAGACCCTGAAGCGTTTTTGCTCGAGGGATAAAGAAATCAATCGCAGCCCGATTATAAATCGGGTTGTTTTTTTTAGATATGCAAACAATAAAAACCGCCGAGATAGCTCAGCGGTTTTAAATCAAATGGCAGTTTTGGCACTAACGGTTTTTAAAGGGCCTTAATCCACGTCGAGAAATTTCATCTTTCAAAAATTTAATCCATTCCTTTTCTTTGCCGGTCTTTAATGCATCACGGTACGAAACAATTAACAGTTCGTTACTCATAATTTTCAACTTTGCATACCTCCCGGGAAATTGGATTGAATATTCAGTTTTTATTAGTTTAATACTTTTTTGGGAATTTGAAAAGAGTTTTCTTTCTATTTTGGAAAAAAGGTACTTTTGGACGATATGAAAATAACCATAAAAGAAGAAAATGATAAATAAAGAATAAAGATTGAATATTCCAATAAATATGTTACGATACATTTGTAAATTACTTGCTATTTCACGAGAAAAAACTAGTCGCTGGGAGGGTAAAATTCGTGTCTGCTGTAATGAATACAACAATTGGAAAATTATTGGAGGAAAAAGCAAAGAAGCATCCAAGTCACGAGGCAGTGGTTTATACTGATCGTGATTTACGTTGGACATATCAAGAATTCGATGAATATTGTCGATTGGCAGCAAAGGGGCTTATTAAGATCGGAGTGGAAAAAGGGGAACATATAGCTGCCTGGTCGTCAAACACCCCTGAGTGGCTGACTACACAATTTGCGACAGGAAAAATGGGTGCTGTACTAGTAACGGTTAATACAAATTATCGAACGTCCGAACTTGAGTATCTTCTAAATCAATCAGACTCAACCACAATCATCCTAATGGACGAATGGAAAGATTCTTCATACATCAATATGATTTATGAAATTGCACCTGAATTAAAAAATTCAGAGCCAGGCAAACTCGAATGTAAGCGTTTGCCGTTCTTGAAAAACGTCATCGTTTTAGGCGAGAAAAAATACCCCGGTACTTATTCCTGGCAGGATTTGCTTCAGTTCGGTGAAACGGTTTCTGACAAGGAATTGGATGAGCGTATGGATTCCTTGGAACCGAGTGATGTAATTAATATGCAATATACTTCAGGTACGACGGGATTTCCGAAAGGTGTTATGCTGACACATCTTAATATCGT
>JAUZPT010000502.1 GCA_030705745.1 Bacillota bacterium
GGTCCAATCCTGCCTTCACTCGGTAAAATCCTTCAGAAGTCCGTTCACCCGATATAAACGGCGCATCATACGGATCCACGTCACTCGTAATTAAATCTGCCGCATTCGCATCCGTCCTTGCTACAAGGAGGGTTGGCGTTCCCATGACGTCTGCGGCCAGGCGAGCCGCAATCAAATTGCGCACAGCGGTCTGTGTAGGAAGCAACACTTTTCCGCCCAAGTGGCCGCATTTTTTCTCAGAAGAAAGCTGGTCTTCAAAATGAACACCTGAAGCGCCCGCTTCGATCATCGATTTCATCAATTCAAAGCAATTCAATTGGCCGCCGAAGCCCGCTTCTGCATCGGCAACGATCGGTGCGAACCAGTCAACCGAATGGTCACCTTCCGCATGGTGAATTTGGTCCGCACGCTGCAGGGCCTGATTTATTTTTTTTACAACATTCGGAACGCTATTTACAGGATATAAGCTTTGATCAGGATACATATGCCCTGAAAGATTGGCATCTGCTGCCACCTGCCAACCGCTCAAATAAATTGCCTTTAACCCTGCTTTCACTTGCTGGACAGCCTGGTTCCCGGTCAATGCGCCAAGGGCATTCACAAAGTTTTCTCCATTTACAAGCTTCCACAGCTTTTCAGCACCACGGCGAGCCAATGTATGCTCAATATCAACCGACCCGCGCAATTTGAGCACATCCTCGGCTGAATAGGGCCTTGTCACTCCATTCCACCGCTCATCAAGTTCCCAGCTTTCCTGCAATTGCTCCGCACGTAAATCCGTCATTCTTGTTTCCTCCTTGAATAAAAAATGTTTTTCAACCCTCATCTGTGTTAATACAGAAATGACGGTTTTTGCGGCCTTTCACCTACGATCAAGCCAATTACATTAAGCATTTCATTCTAATTGTTATAATACAGTTTATTTTATTATTTTGTATTATATAACACAAAAATCAAAAAGGAAACTTATTTACAGTAATTTTTCGAAAAAAATTTTCGCCTTTTGCAATATTTCTACACTAATGCTAAAAAGCAGACCCGATTAACTCGTGTCCGCAATCTTATTGCTCCTTTATTTGATCAAGCATGATCGCCAATTCTTTCTCCCTATTATGACTTTTTAAAAAATGGTCAGATACCAGCGACTTCAACAACTTATTTTTGAGAAAGGGATCCTGAACTTCTTCTAAAATAAGCTCTCTTGCTGCAAACAGGAAATCGAGATAACTCTCGTACCCCTCGTCGAATTCGTCTGCCAATTGATCGCGAATGTTTTTCGAAAGTGTTGGACTGGCTCCGTTCGTCGATACGGCGATGCACAATCGACTCCGCTGCAGTACAGCCGGGACATGAAAAGTTGATTGTTGCGGATCATCCACGATCAGAACGAGCCGGTCCTCCCCCACTGCCGCTTTAACCGCCAAATTCACGTCTTTATTATTTGTCGCTGCAAAGACCATAAACGCCCCTTCAGTGTCATCACTCGAAAACGTTTTTTGCTGCCAGTGAATTCTTCCTTCTAATGCGAGATCGCTGAGACGCCCTGTTACTTCCGGGCTGATCACCCATACTTCAGCATGGCTTTCTAGCAGGCCTATCACCTTTCGCTCAGCTATTTTCCCTCCACCGACTACGACGACTTTTTTTCCATTCAGATGCAGCATGACTGGATAGCTTTGTATCATTGCCCGACCCTCTTTTCAAAAAAATTCTTCCCTTTTCGCTTCTTCCATCCGCTTGATGACAAGCGGGATCAGCGCATCATCAAACCCTATCGCATCACACATCACTATCTCTACTTCATTATCGGCCGCCAGCAAAGCCATAGCTGTATTCATCTTCACAGTGAAGCCGCCTGAATACAATAAAAATGGGACAACAAAAAGTTTCCGTGATGCTTTCTCAAGCATCACCTTCGTACATTCTGCATAGTTTGGAGATGTGGTCAAATACCCAATTTCAAGCGGAATCCCCTTATTTACACGCAGCATTTCGGCAAGCGCTACAAATTCCATCGCTGCTCCCGCTTCCCGGCTTCCATGGCCCACGAGAAGA
>JAUZPT010000503.1 GCA_030705745.1 Bacillota bacterium
AGGAAATATGTAATTACAGCTGACGACGAGTTTGAGCGTTTCTTCGGTTCCAGGGCTTCTAGCAAGCGAAAGCTCTATAACGGGAACATACGCTGTAATTTCTATCAGTATTTTTAATCGTCCTGTTGTCATTGACTGATTAAAAAAACTTGTGTATTATAACGTAGCGGCATAAAGTAAAAACATAAGTACCCGTAGCTCAGCTGGATAGAGCGACAGACTCCGACTCTGTAGGCCGCAGGTTCGACTCCTGTCGGGTACACCAAAAAAATCCATGTGTAAGGATTCAACCTGACACATGGATTTTTGCTTTTTATATAGTAAGCTTGTGTATAATAACTGCCATTTTTTTATAAAACGGCAGTTAAATAAGATACGAATTTTGAAGTAATCTGTTACTGACAGACGATGGACAGGTGAATAAGTGCATTGTAACGACTGTAATAGTTAAAAAATTGCGTAGGAGGTTTTTATGACTATTCAAGATTACAGCACTTTTAACGCCGAAAATAAAACTCCTAAGGTGTCCTTGAAATATATAGCGTTTTCAATGCATGATTAAACAACTTACTCTTGATTACCATTTTTCAAAATGAACGCGTTCCGCTTGATAACGGTCAACAAATTGGTTATCTTGGCCATCCGGATAACCAACAGAAATCAAAGCAAAGGGCCGGATGTTCCTTGGAAGATCAAAATACTGACGGACATTTTCTACAACAAGATCAGCAGTGGCCACGCCGAACCATACCCCGCCAAGCCTCAGGTGTACAGCTTCCAGTAAGAGGTTCTCCGCAGCGGCGCTCATATCCTGTTCCCATGCGGACGGTACCTTCAGCCTGCTTTCGTCGGCCAACAGAACAAAAGTGACTGCTGAGCCTGCCACCGGTTGCGCATAAGGAGAAGATTTCGCTACTTGCGCCAGACGTCCCTTATCCTGTACGACGATGAATTCCCATGGCTGCTGATTTGCTGCAGATGGAGCCTGCATGGCAGCACGGAGCAACTTGTCTATTTTCTCCGGTTCGATTGTTTGATTTGTAAACTTCCGGATGCTTCTTCTGATGAAAATCTCATTCATGAATCATTACCTCTTGAGTATGTATTTTTTTGAGTAGCCATGCCATATTTTCCCCGATATTTTTCATATTAGCAATACCCTCTTGATCGTTTTCTACATCCCCAATATTCATTCCGTATACCATATTCCAATAAGTCGATCCGACAGTAAACATCTCGTGGTGCGCAAAAAAATGATTAAGGGTATCAACTGCACTTATTGCACCGCCACGTCGTACTGCGACGACAGACGCGCCAACTTTGTGCTTCAAAACACCGTTGAATGTCGCAAAGCCGAGCCTATCAATAAAAGCTTTCATCTGAGATGTGATACTGGCGTTATATACTGGTGAACCGAAGAGTAGTCCCTGAGCTTCTGAAATTTTAAGATATATCTCATAAAAGTCGTCCGTCATGATACATTTATGATCCTGTTCTCGAGTACAGCTCATACACCCCAAACACTGCTTGATATTCTTGCCTGATAACTCGATAAGCTCAGTTTCGATGCCCTGTTTATTCAACTCCTCGAACACCTTGTTGATAAGTATTGTTGTGTTTCCACCTTTGCGTGGGCTTCCGTTTATTCCGATAACTTTCATTTGCTTTCTCCTTTTGTTAACTAAGTACTTGAAAAGTCGCATGTTTTATGGTATGACAATACTGCATAAGATTAATTTTTGCAATAACGATTATTATTAATACATAGTACTAAAAAACGTACTGTTAGAGGAGCTAGAAAAGTGGAAAACAAAAATGACATTCACAGATGCCCTGTTGGTATAGCACAAAAAGTGATTTCAGGTAAATGGAAGATTGTAATAATCTACCTGCTTAAGGACGGCGTGCTGCGCTTTAATGAGCTTCAAAGAATCATACCCGATATTCGAAGAGCTTATCTAACTCAACAGCTTCGAGAACTTGAAGTGGATGGTCTTGTGCATCGCGAGGTTTATAAGGTTGTTCCGCCAAAGGTAGAGTATTCATTGA
>JAUZPT010000504.1 GCA_030705745.1 Bacillota bacterium
GTCAGCCACTGGGTTCATGAGAAAAAAGAACCCGTCAAATAGCTTTACCACTCGAAGGGGTATCTCCCCTGCAGACATAATTCATCCAAAATCTCCAATTTTATTGGAGATTTCGGCAATATTCAGTTTATGCACCAAATTCGGTTCATCCGGCTAATTGGTACCTCTGCTCATGAAGATGGTAAAGCCTCAGCTTGAAGTATTCCATATCTCTGTAGCCATAGGCTTGTCGTTTCAAAGTTTTAATTTTATTGTTGATGCCTTCCGCTTTTCCATTACTGATCCGATGAGCAAAGTAGCTCAGCAGTCCTTCAGATCGACGCCATAATGATTTTGCCACTTTAGTCAAGGGCTTGATCCCAGTCATCAATGCATCAAAACACCATTTTTTAAGGAATACTTCTCCAGCTTGTCTATCCCCCTGTTCCCAAAATCCTCGTAGCCGTTCTTTCATCGTATGCGCTATAAGCAACGGTTGGTTCACTTCGAGTAAAGATTTCAGCCGCTCCATTCCATTCTCATCAAGGTCACTGTAATTTTTGAGTAGCAAAAAACGCTCCCCTTTCAATGCCTCGCCACAGATTTTTTGCGGCTCCTTTCTGACATCATCCAAAGCCGTGGTCATCAGCTTCATGACATGAAATCGATCGAAAATTATATCCCATGAGGAAGCTCCTGTTTGACTGCAGAATAAAAAGCTGGAGACATATCCATAGCAATTCCCCTTAGGTTGACCGCTTTTTTATACAATCGTCTTAGAAACGGAATGATTGCCTTAGAGTCTTTACCTTCTACTGCGTGAACGATTCTCCCGCTCCTTATATCTGTAAAAACGGTCATGTATTCATGGCCCTTTGCAATTGCAAATTCATCGACGGACAGATATTCGATATCTTTAATTTCAATCCGGTTGTACAAAAGCTTTAATTTGTCCTTGTGCAGGTCCTTTATGCTGTCCCAGCCGACCTTCAAAAACTCAGCTACAGATTTAATAGTGCTGAACGACAATAGATCTAAAGCCGTTCGTATAAAAGAGCAGCTTAACGGACTTTTCCCCTTCATAAATGGGAGATGTGACCAATGCAGCCCTCCGCATGTTTTGCATAAAGTTCGGTGAACCAGAAGATTCAAAAAACACTGTTTTCTCCCCATTGGGGGAAGATGGAATCGCCGTTCTTTATGGTCTTTGAAGGTTATGTCATCGGACTTGCAATTAGGGCAGCGAATGTATGAACCGGCTATTTCTGCCTGGAAAACGATATCTCGTCCTTCGAATGAAGTGGAATTACATTTGACACCTTCGATTTGAAATGCATGATATAAAACTGAAGTAGACATAAAGAAAGGTCTCCCTTGTTGGGTGTTTAGAACCTCTCTTTAATATGTCTACTTTTTTTTGGATCTGTGCAATTCAGTTTATTCCGTAACCCATTCATTCCCAAAAGACATCATTTTTATAGGCCCTAGGCGTATTCCTCTATAGGCAGGTACCAATTAGCCGGATGAACCCCAAATTCTTCATTTTGCCGAAACGGCTTATATTGAGACTCAGCATCTTATGCCTCTTTTGTCAGACCAATCCTTATGCTTACGACAATCAAGTGGATTCAGCTAAATGGATTGTTTGATCAAGAGCATCAGCCGCAGGCACCATGTGATCTGGGATAACTCCCCTCCCTTCCCAGTTTCCTCCTTCAAGGGGATTTACAGTTCGACCCGTTGGAACAAAAAATATAAAACCCTCTCCTATTGGATAAAAATCTCCCGGATTAGCGCCACCTCTAGAAGGCTCTCCAACAAGCTTCGCTCTTCCTAATACCTTCATATTATTACTAAATTCTTCCGCTGCGGAAAAAGTTCGTGGACCGATAAGTATAAATAGGGGCATTTCCAGCAATCGAAGCTCCTTCGAAATTTCTTCATGTGACAATGTACTAAAAACCGTTGTTTTAATTTGATCTCCAATCCTCCATTATAAATGATTTAAAGGAAGATTTTCATCCATGAAAAGACTACATAAAAATTGAACAGCAGCAGGA
>JAUZPT010000505.1 GCA_030705745.1 Bacillota bacterium
AAATATACTCGCTTTTAAATATTTGTCAATGAAAAATAAGTGACAGGCACCATCCAGAAAAATGGATGGTGCCTGTCACTGTTCTATTTCTTTACCTTCGGGTAGTAGCCTTTGATTAGTTTCCAGTTTTCTTTGTTCAGTTTTTCACGGTCGACTGAGTCAGGCTCGGAGAAATCCATTCCCTTCGGATAAAGTGACTGGGTGACAGCTTTTGGTTTTGCAGTTGATTTGGCATCACTTGTTTCAGGCCAAAATTTTGAAGTTTCGATTGTGTATGGTGTGAAATCAGGCTTTGCTGTAAACGAACGGAACATTGGGACCGCTGCTTCCTCAAATTGAGTCATTGGCTGGAGACCAAGAATCAGCTCCATTGTCCGAAGGATTGCTGGCGTATCATAAAACGTGCTATCCACTTTTCCGATTTGTGTGTAAGGACTGATTGCAAGTGCAAGGCTTCGATGGGCATCCACATGGTCAACCCCGCCCTGTGCGTCATCCTCGACAACAAAAATTGCGGTATGTTTCCAATCCTTCGAATGGCTTACTGTATCCACTAGCTTACCTAATGCGAGATCATTCTGCGCGACCATTTCTCTTGGGCCCCACGTTGAGCCGCCAGTATGGTCATTCGGCAAATACACCACTTCCAATTGCGGAAGGTTACCCGCTTTTTCAAATTGATTGAATTCCTTTTCCCACTCTTTATATCTGGTGATATCCGAAATATTCAAATCCCAGCTTGGATAATGAGGATCGTAATTGCCGCCGAAATCTGTTGTGCTCGAATTATTTGGCGAATATGTTTTCGTTACTGGGTCGTAATTATAGCAATATTCACCGTAGTTCCTGAAGGTAAGACCAGCCTTCATCGCAACATCCCATATATAGCCTTTTTTCGAGCGGGTATACGGTGCATCGTCTAGGGTGCTTCCTCCCCCACCCGCATCAAAATCATAATCCCGGTTTCGCCCAGAATAGTTTGCCGGCCAGTTTTTTTGCACATAATCATTCGCTTTCCCCGCAGTTGTCCAGTTATGGCCATCGGCACTAACCTCGGCATCTGCATAAAAATTGTCCATCGTCACAAACTTATTTGCCAACTTATGATAGTTTGGCGTCACATCCTTGCCGTAGAGTGCCAAACTCGGATCACCATTGCCTTTTCCTAAATCTCCAAGGACGTGATCATACGTTTGATTTTCTTTAATCACATAAATCACATGTTTAATTGGTGATTTTCCTTCACCCGAAATGCGGGGAATCGGAAATTTGTCTTTCTTCTGGAAGATTTTCCACCATTTGCTGGCGTTAGCTTCTTTGAAATTATTGTTATTAGTTGTTTGTTCCGTATACGATTCTAACTTTTGTTTATCAGGCACTTCAATAAAAGACATCGTCCCTTTTATCATGTTTCCGAGCCATTCATTCGTCTTGCCATTAGGCCCTGCTCCAAGCCCTTTTGCGTTAAGAACGAAAAGTTCTTTTCCTCCGCCACCTAGATATACACCTGTTGGATACCAACCCGTGGGAATAAGTCCTTTTACCTCGGCACCTTTCCGATTAAAGTGTTTCTCTAGATCAATCACCGCAATGTCATTATTAAGCGTATTTGCCACGTAAAGCGTTTTTCCGTCGTTGCTAACCGTCAAGGCATCCGGCTGGCTTCCGGTCGGTGCACCGCGATAAGGAGCAAGAGAAACTGTATTGGTGACCTTCAATTTATTTGGGTCAATCATCGAAATCTCATCGCTGTCGGAATTGGAAACATACATCGTGCCATCTACAGGATTTTCAGCGATCGCATTCGGATGGAGTCCAACCTGGATGGTTTTTTTAACAGAAAGATTCTTTGCATCGAGTACAGTGATGTTGCTTTCGCCCCAATTGCTGACATAAAGAGTCTTGCCGTCACGGCTTACAACCGCTGCATACGGGCTTTTTCCAACAGAGGAGGTTTTCGTGATTTGATGTGTGCCAAGATCAATAGCCGAAACCGAATGATTTACGTTATTCG
>JAUZPT010000506.1 GCA_030705745.1 Bacillota bacterium
AGCGTGCCGGCAGCTAATTGCTACAAAATTCCTGAGCAGATGACCTTTGAAGAGGCTGCCCTTGTGGAGCCTTTAGGCTGTGTGTTACATGGCTTTAAGAAAATCCATTTGTCGCCGTTAAGCAAGGTGTTGATCATTGGCGGCGGTTTTATTGGGCAATTGTTTTTACAATTGGTGAAGCATCAAAATGTCGCTTCCATTATTGTAAGTGAACCTGCCGAAAACAAAAAAGAGCTTCTTTATAAGCTGGGTGCCGATGAAGTGGTTCATCCTTCCGATGTTTCAGCGCTTGAGGCTGATGTCGTGATTGAATGCGTTGGCAGACCTGAAAGCATGGAGCTTGCTGTGAAGTCGGCTGGAAAGGGCGGCCAAGTGTTACTGTTCGGGGTCGCTGCACCGGAAACAACTATTTCCGTCTCACCATTTGAGATTTTTTCAAAAGAGCTTACGATCAAGGGCTCATTTATTAATCCATACACACAGGAAGAAGCGATTTCGCTCATCGCGAAAAAGGTAGTGGATGTCCAGTCGCTTATTTCGCATCGTTTTACAATGGAGGAGCTGCCGAAGGTTATGGCTGATTACCCAATGCTTAAGGTTTCAAAAGGGGTAATTAACTACGTGTAGTAGAATGGGGCAAGCTTCTTTATGTGGATTGTCCCGAGTTCCTTCCTAAAAAAGGAGATCAATTAGATGTTTCATATTTTTAAATCCTTTTCCAAAGAATTGAAGTTTTATTTACTCATGAATTCCTTTTTTTGCTTTGGCTCTGCATTGTCAGGAGTGTTTCAAAGCGTCTTTCTATGGAAAATGGATAAAACCTATTCATTGCTAGCCTACTATAGCTTGTATTGGTCTATTTCAATTATTTTTAGTTTTATTGTGTGTTCATGGGTGGCAAGGAAGACAAGCCCGATGATTACGATGCGGTTAGGGTTTCTCTTTTATCTCATTACGTATTTAATCATCCTCATTTTTCATGGCACACTAAGGGACCATATTATGTTGTTGGGTGGCGCAAATGGCTTGGCCATGAGCCTTTACTATGTCGGCGTGCATATGGCCGTTTTAGATTTGACTACGAATGATAAGCGGGATTCATTTTTATATATCCAAGGAGTTTTAAACACGGTTGGCGGGGTAGTTGCTCCGCTTCTAGCAGGAATTCTAATCTCGCAATTCCATGGCATGATTGGGTATTATGTAGTTTTTATTGCAACATGTGTTTTCTTCTTTATATCGTTCTTAGTTTCTCTAAAAGTGAAGGGAAACCCAGTTGCTCCAAAAAGCTACTTTTGGGATGTAATTAAAAATCCAACACGCGAATGGAGAAGAATGTATGTTGTGATGTTCGCTGATGGGATTGTTTCGGGCGTGTATTGGACGTTTCTAATTACGATGATTACCTACAAGGTGGCTGGTGGAGAACTGAACCTAGGTGTATTTAATACAGCAGCTGAGATTGTTTCGATTCTCGCATTTTTTGTATTAGCCAAATTCTCAAGTCCGGATTACCGAATTCCAATCTTTGCGATAGGTGCGATTAGTATATTATTTGGATCAGTGCTACTATCCGCCCTGCCTGTATTGATTTCGTTAATTATTTTTGGAATCGTCCAGCCTGTGGCTTCGAATATGATTAACACATCGATGAATGCGATGATTTATGAGTCGATTGAAAAGGACCCGCAATACAAGGAAAAGCGTTTGGACTACATCATTATTCGTGAAATACCGCTTGGCGTTGGTAGAATCATTGGTGTTTTTATATTCCTAGCTATGAGAAAATACTTTAATATAGAGCAGCTTTTACCGATATCATTTAGTGTTTTTCCAATTGTATATGTACTGATGGTGCCAAGCTTGTATTTTATTTGGCGGAAAGACTAGAAGGGTGACAGGCGCCTCCCAGAAAAATGGGGGGTGCCTGTCACCCAAGGAGGATTATGTATATGTTAGGTGCCATTGAAGCGGGCGGTACGAAGTTCGTTTGTGCGGTCGGAGA
>JAUZPT010000507.1 GCA_030705745.1 Bacillota bacterium
AAGGTTTCCCGCAATGAGGGCAATACTTAATATCGGTTTTTCCACTTTGTTGATGCTTCATTAAATTCAATTTTTGTTCTTCAATCTCTCTCATTCTTTCACGTTCAACATTTTCATTATGTTTTTGTACAAATCGTACTAATCCCATCCATTCATCTCCTAAATTCAAATAACATAAAACAAATCCATCTTTAAAAAACCTGCTTTAATTTATGCAACAAAATGTGCATAAAAATTATTCGTCTACTGTTTCTTATCTCGGCACTTATGAAATAGTCAACAATGAGACATCTTTGGTCTATGAGTTTATTTTTTCATTTATCATCCAAAGCATCATTTACTAATTTATCAGCCAATACCTGAAATCTGTTATTTCTTGTTACACAATTATATACCACTTTGGTAAAAATCCTTTCACAATTTTTTACCTCCTGAAAAAGTGGAAGCAAATGGGGAGCTTTAATTCTATAATAGCCATTCATTTGTTTTATTACCAACTCAGAATCCATAAAAACATGGACTTCCCCTCGAGTGTGTTTTGCTGAAATTTGAAGTGCTTTTATGAGAGCTTTGTATTCAGCTACATTATTTGTTGTATCTCCGATACATTCATTGTAACATTCTAACTGGTTTTTATTTTCATCACAAATGACAATACCTATTGCTGCGGGACCAGGATTCTTTCGTGCACCACCATCAGCATTAACAAATACTTTTTGTATCATTCTTTTCATTCCTCAATTACTCTTAATCCATATTTTCAACAACATATTTTGCAATTTTTCCGATTGCTTCTAATTGCTTCCATCTCTCCTTGGCTGCTTGAATTTCTCTTTCTAGAGAAAGTTTTTCTCGTTGAAGAGCAATTTGCTCAGGGAATCCTCGTTGGAACAATTCAACTTCTTTACGATAAAGAGTGACCTTCTCAGATAACACTTTTTGATTTTCATTGCTCTTTTTAGGTCAATCCATAGCTTTACAGTGGTGATAATCAAAACAATAATCATTCCGATTAAACTTAAAATGCTAAACCAAATTCCGATATCCATTTCTCTTCACCATTGTGCTTTTCATTTATCAAATAAACAGGAAATATATAATAATTGGGTGAGTTTAGTAAAACTTATAGCTCAGTAGCCACAATACTGCACGTGCTAGGCACTAGCATGACAAAAGTAAATCTGACCTTGCGTATGGATAAACAGGTTATCAAAAAAGCAAAACAGGCTGGGCTTTGTATTTCAACTTTCCTTCAAGTGAAACTTTGTGAATACTTTGCACAAAGCAAAGTAGTGGGCCTGTCCGAATTTGAATCGGAGTCTCTAGCTCCCAAAGCTAAAAGGATGAACCAAGCTACCCTACAGGCCCAGAAGCCAGACCGTGAAACATTCATGGATATTTAAAAACTTTTACTCCTCCTCACCCAGCTTCTGCAAACAAATTTTTATCATCCTTCGCTTATCATGCAACAATGTTTATGTAGACTATGGCTGTTTCGACCTCTCATGGATTTCAGCTTCAAAAAACCAACCCATCTTCTCGCGCTCCTCGCCCTGCTCATCGCCTTCTTCCTCCTCATCGGACTGTCGGTCCTCAGCTTCCTCGGCATCGGCGTGTCCACCTCCTCCACCACCGTGCCAGCATCCATGCAGATCACCGTGGAAATCCTGGCGCTCATCATCCAGCTCCTCATCGTCGTGGTCGGCATCTTCCTCGGCGTCCCCTTCCTCTGGTATTTCTTGGTGAACAGGCTGACCGTGAGGCAGATGCTCGAGCGGATTCAGCTGCGCAGGGAACGCATCGACCGGGCACTCATGTGGGGGGTGTTCGCCGTGTTTTTTACGTTCATCGTCACCATCATCATCAATGCCCTCGTCCTACAGCTTACGAGTGCAAACCCGGAAAGCCTCAGCAACATCCCGACGCTTCTGGAATTTTTCTCCCCACCGACATTGTTCATCCTTGTCGCGGTCCAGCCGATTGGCGAGGAGGTCTTCTTCC
>JAUZPT010000508.1 GCA_030705745.1 Bacillota bacterium
AAGGCCAAGACAATTGTTATTCGTCCATACAATTCAACTCAATCATCTATTGGTTCTATCCTTGAAATTTTGAAGTTCTATTACTATCCATCCAAGGACTGAACTGTTCAAAAATTGGTCAATCAGAATCAAAAATGTCCGGACCATATACATAAAAATAATTAGGTAACACATTTTCCAATTAAATCTGTTGGCATGAAACTTGCTTGTTTTAAAACTAGTAATCTATTTTAAGGAGGAAAAACAATGAAAATTCAGGCTTGCCGTGCACTTGTTACAGGGGGAGCATCGGGTTTAGGTGAAGCAACCGTCAGAAGGATTTTAGTGGGTGGCGGGAAGGCGGTCATTTTCGATGTATCCGAGGAAAACGGGCAGCGTCTCATCTCAGAACTAGGTGATTCTGTTGCTTTCATTAAAACGGATGTGACGAAAGAGGATGAGGTCCAGGCTGCGGTCGATTATGCTGTTGAGAAAATGGGAGGAATAAATACGGTTGTCAATTGCGCCGGGATTGGAATTGCTGAGAAATTGGTTGGCCGAAAAGGGCCGCACAGCCTGTCTCTTTTTTCAAAAGTAATTTCTGTGAATTTAATCGGTACGTTTAACGTGATTCGCTTGGCCGCTGAAAAAATGGTTGAAAATGAGGTTAACGATCTTCAGGAAAGAGGGATTGTAATTAACACTGCTTCGGTGGCTGCGTTTGAAGGGCAAATTGGTCAAGCCGCCTACAGCGCTTCAAAAGGTGGAATCGTTGCGATGACCTTGCCGCTAGCAAGGGAGCTTGCCCGTTACGGAATCCGCGTCATGGCTATTGCACCGGGGTTGTTTCATACCCCAATGTTTGATTCTCTGCCGGTAGAAGCACGGGATTCGCTTGGGAAAATGGTTCCCTTTCCTTCGCGTCTTGGTATTCCTGAAGAATACGCGCAACTCGCGGAAAGCATCATTGAGAACACGATGCTAAATGGGGAGACGATCCGCCTTGATGGCGCCATCCGCATGCAGCCGAAATAAAAGGAAAAATAAAAGCTGTCCTCTTCCCCATTTGGGAAGAGGGGCAGCTTTTATTTGTTTTACATAATTTAATTCGAAAAATTCAAATAACTAATCGTTTTTTGGTAAACTAAAGAGAGACAGATGGATGATAGTGGGTGTAAGCGATGAAGTTTATAGAGATGATAACCCCGGTTGATTGCATAGTGACCGAAGAGACTACTCTTAAGGACGCGATCGAGTGGATGTATCGAAAAAAATGGAATTTGCTTCCGGTTATGGATTTTGAGCAGAGATTGATCGGTGTCTTTACGAGAAGCAGTCTCTTTCAAATGGTCCTGAATGAAGTTCCGTTGTCCTCTTCAATTGGTCCTTTTATAAAAAGGAATGCCGAAACGATCCAGCTGGATACCCCGTATGAGCGAATTGAAACGGTGGTCAAAGAAAGCAGGGTCGGAACGGGCGTTGTTCTTGATGAGTGGGGAAAGGTGACCGGAATACTGACGAAAACGGACATGGTCATGTCATTGCTGCAATCAACAAGAACATTGAAATATCAATTAGAAACGATTCTGCAGCATTCGAACCTCGGTGTATTGATGACGAATGCGAAGAGTGGAATTATTTATGTAAATGCAAAGTTGTGTCAGATGAGTGGCTTCACAGAAGCAGATATGCTTCATCAAAATGCCAAAGCGCTTTTCCCACAGCTTTCGACTGCTTTTTCAACTGAACATTCCATCATTCCAATTTCATTCCAACATTATAAAACGGTTCTGTCCATTTCTTCTTATCAAATCGATGGGCAGGATAACGGTTATATTGTCCTTTTTCAAGATGTATCTGAAATTGAACGGATGGCAGAGGAGCTGGAAACGGTCAAACGTTTAAAAAAATCTCTTGAAACGGTGTTGGAAAATGCCTATGATGGCATTTTAATGACGGATGAAAAAAAGAAAGTGCGAATGGTCAGTCCACCCCTGCTGGAATTATTCAACCTTACCT
>JAUZPT010000509.1 GCA_030705745.1 Bacillota bacterium
ATTATGGACTTGAAAAAGTAAAAGAGCGAGTACTTGAATACTTGGCTGTCCAGAAGCTGACCAATTCGTTAAAAGGGCCAATTCTTTGCCTTGCAGGTCCTCCAGGGGTCGGAAAAACAAGCTTGGCAAGATCAATAGCGAATTCATTAAACCGACATTTTGTCCGTGTGTCCCTCGGGGGTGTACGTGATGAATCGGAAATTCGTGGCCATAGAAGAACGTATGTCGGAGCGATGCCAGGCAGAATTATTCAAGGTATGAAAAAAGCAGGCACGATCAACCCAGTCTTTTTACTAGATGAAATTGATAAAATGTCGAGCGATTTTCGGGGTGATCCTTCAGCTGCCATGCTCGAAGTGCTGGATCCAGAACAAAACCATAATTTCAGTGACCATTATATCGAAGAGGCGTATGACCTTTCAAAAGTCATGTTTATTGCAACGGCTAATAATTTGTCAACCATTCCGGGGCCGCTACTTGATCGGATGGAAATCATTACTATTGCTGGATCTACAGAAATTGAAAAAGTTCATATCACAAGAGATCATCTTCTTCCAAAACAACTAAAGGAACACGGACTTTCTAAGGGAATCCTTCAAGTTCGAGATGATGCGCTTTTGAATATTGTCCGTTACTACACTCGTGAAGCGGGAGTCCGGAGCATGGAGAGGCAAATGGCTACGATTTGCCGTAAAACAGCAAAAATTATTGTTTCGGGTGAAAAAAAACGCGTCATCATTACAGAAAAAAATGTGGAAGAGTTTCTCGGAAAGCCCAAATTCCGTTATGGACAGGCTGAGCTAGAAGATCAAGTGGGTGTCGCGACAGGGCTTGCTTATACGACAGTTGGTGGAGATACCCTGCAAATTGAGGTTTCTCTTTCTCCAGGTAAAGGGAAATTAGTGTTAACAGGAAAACTTGGAGATGTGATGAAAGAATCTGCTCAGGCTGCTTTCAGTTATATACGTTCCAAAGCGAAGGATCTTGGAATTGATGTGGATTTTCATGAAAAATACGATATCCATATACATGTCCCAGAGGGGGCTGTTCCAAAAGATGGTCCTTCCGCAGGAATCACAATAGCAACCGCGCTTGTTTCAGCACTATCGGGTCGCCCGATTCGCCGTGAGGTAGGAATGACCGGAGAAATTACCCTCAGAGGAAGAGTTCTCCCGATTGGCGGCTTAAAGGAAAAAACCCTCAGTGCACATCGTGCGGGGTTGAAGAAAGTAATCATACCAAAGGACAATGAAAAGGATATCGATGATATACCTGATAGTGTCCGCAATGAAATTGAATTTGTACTTGTCTCTCATGTTGATGAAGTATTGAAGCATGCGTTGGCAGAAGGTGGGGCCAAATGAAGGTAGTTAGTTCAGAAATAGTTATCAGCGCCGTAAAGCCGGAGCAATATCCTGAAGGGGATTTGCCGGAATTCGCCCTGGCAGGCCGATCGAATGTCGGAAAATCCTCTTTCATCAATAAGATGCTAAACCGTAGAGGATTGGCTAGGATTTCTTCAAAGCCAGGTAAAACACAAACATTAAATTTTTACATCATCAATGAAATCCTTCATTTTGTTGATGTTCCCGGGTACGGATACGCTAAGGTTTCAAAAAGCGAACGGGATGCATGGGGGAAAATGATTGAAACGTACATCACTCGCAGGGAGCAGTTAAAGGCCGTTGTCCTTATTATCGATATGCGCCATTCCCCTACCGAAAATGATATCATGATGTATGAATTTTTAAAGCATTATGAAATTCCTTGTATCGTTGTCGCAACGAAAGCTGATAAGATTCCTAAAGGGAAATGGCAAAAACATTTAAAAATAGTAAAAGAAGGATTAAACTTGGATCCAAATGATGATATTATCCATTTTTCTTCAGAAACAGGCGAAGGCAAGGATAAAGCGTGGGCTCTCCTACAAAGTTATATGTAAAAAAAATAAGCGCTGGGGCGAAAAGTAAATTGCCCCTAGCGCTTATTTTTTTTTA
>JAUZPT010000051.1 GCA_030705745.1 Bacillota bacterium
ACGGAGCGGGTAATGGCATTGAATTCCTCGAACACCGTATACGTCAATATCACCTTCAATTCGATCAACTTGTCTTCAAGAATAATTTCTAGCGTGACGGCTTCATCCTCTTCCTCTACATAAGTAGACGGCAAGCCTGCCAATTTCTTTTTCCCTTTAAAAATAAGATGCGTTTTGTAACGGAAATCAGTGATTGTCGTGCCGTTTTTCAATTGAATCTGGTAGGCAGGTGCACGGAAATCCGTATTTCCATAGGCAGGATACTCCTGGGGCAATGTATCCAATGAAAATGTCCGGTCAGATATGTCTGGATTTGGCGAAAAACTTCGATAAACGAATGATAACACGTTTCCTTCGTCATAATGGAGAACTCTCTTTCCCCAATAAAGATGCGCCAAATATCCCTCTCTTACAATTTGCATTACATAGCTTGTGCCCCTCGCTTTCAGATGAAAAATCTGGCGCTTTGCATCAAAATGGATTCCCATCCCATTCCTCCTCACACAACACTGTCAAATACAATAATGTATGTTCGGAGAATAAAAAAAATGAACCAGTGCTGGTTCATTTTTAGTGCGCTATGACACGAATGGATCACGGAATATACTGTTCGGTAATTTTTGTGACGACGCCGCCTTTGACCTCAATGTGAAAAGGAATACCTTTTTGTTGATTGCGTTTTTTTAGAAAGTTCAAAAACTGAGTTTTTGTCACTTTCTCATTCCACTTGATCGTATCAGTCCTCGTTTGCAGTACATATTGAGCCGAATTGGAAATGGTAAACGTTCGGATTTTTTTATTTATATTTCGAATATAATACCCATCAGGTGCGTACGGCATTTCCTTTCCACACTTGCAATCCTTTACAAACTCACGATCAGCATCTTTTCCAAAATACCACTGTATATAATCAAAGCTGCCTGTCATTTTCCCTTTGTTGAACTTTATCGCTGTAATATAGGCAGTCGCTTTTTCCGTTACAGGCTTGGTTGTTTTCGCTTCTGACACCGTTACAAATCCAAACAGTGCCACCGCTACAAAAAATATAGAAAGTGCTTTTTTCAGCATCATATGTTCATCCTTTCATTCTTACACTAAAATATACATATTACAATATACATCCAATGTCAAAAATATAACAGTAAATTCTTTTGCAAATTAACTTTTTTTATTCGACAATACTTCCTTTACCCCAATTTGTTAAAATTAGTACTCAGTACGAATATATTTATACAATTTTTTTCATTTTTAAGAACCTTACCATCACATATAAGACGTATTCATGCACTCAATCGTTTCAATCTAAACGAATTTTTTTCAGGGTAGAGCCCTTTTAATATCCGGCACTTCAGCTAAAAAAAAAATCACCCTGCAGCACTTCTGCTGTAGGGTGATCTAAATTATTACTTTTCGCATGCGAAATTATCTTTATCACGATCCAACTTCGCTTGATATGCCGGATGGCCTTTTGGAACTCCATTAGGATATTTCATTCGCAATTCGGTACAGTTCTTAAAAAATTCCGCTTTACCACTCGAAGTAGATGTATCGGTAGCTACAATGTGAGATGTTTTTGTGGTAGCTACTTTTCCCTTCCATAAACCAACTTTGTTTTTCTGCGCTTTTACTTGCAATATTTTTAATTCATTTTCGTACGAGTATGTTCCATAATCATAAAATTGTTTTACAAAGCCTTTAGTGATGAGGTCTTTCTGAAGTAGTCTTCCGTTCACCCAAACCCATGCTAACGTGCGATTGTATTTGTCTTTCAGATGCCCGTCGAATTGCAATTGAATCGTTTTAGCACTTTTTAAAGCATTGCATGTGTAAATCGAAGCTTCTTTTCCGAACGGTTCAATTCGATTTGTCGATTCAGGAGTGTCGATGTATAAAAATCTAGTTTTTCCTACCTTTGAAAACCAAGCCGTATCCCCATCTACACACTTTGTTAACTTAACCGTAAATCTAGCACCAGCTTGTGCAGCTGCTTTATGGCTCGTTTGAAAAAACGACGATAAACCAATCAAGCTGATTACAAAAATAATCATTAATTTCTTCAAAACTTTATTCCCCTTTTCATGTCAGACGATTTAAACATAGTGTTACTCCTATAATGTAACAAACAATAAACAAAGTAAACAAGATGACAATAGTGCTAAAAAACGATCGTTTATTTTTTACGACAAAAAAAACCACAGAGTGTAGTTCACTCTATGGCGAGAATGCTCAACTTATTAAAATTGGGTTTTACTATTTCTGTTCTTGTTGAAAAATTGCGGAAGTTTCACTCAGACCTGTCATCATATTCATCAAATGCTCAATCGCATTAGAGTAGTCGTCCTCTTTTTTGGACTGTAAAAATGTCTCCATGGACTTTTGGGCTGAAAGCAGTTCTGAGGTTGTTGATGCGAATTTTTGCAAAGTTTTAACGTATGTAACCGGCACCCCTAAGCCTAAATCAGCCATTTTCGTATCTACACATTTTGTCGCTTCCTTTGATTTAGCAATGCCATCTTTTACAATTTGATAATCATACGTAGTTTTATCCCCGTCCACCTTTGCGGATTGACTAAAAAGGTCATTGGTTTGGGTGAATAACGGCGAACAAGTGGCTAAACCATTGGCAAAACGAGTATCGCCGTCCGATGCATTAGCGACTGCAGTATTGTTCCCTGAATTGGATTTATCAGTGGAAGACCCTTCTTGTTTCGTATTAGCGGATTGAGTTTGTTCTGACTTCGTAGATTCTTTTTTCTCTTTTACAGCCGTTTTTGCCGAACATCCAAAAAGAAGTGATCCTGCTAACATAATAACGGCCCAATGTTTCATAGTTTTCAAAACTGCTCGATCTCCTTTAATCTGAAAATTTTATAAATTCACTATATCATATGTTACGTATTAGAGAAAGATATTCTAGTATATTTACTCACCTCAAAGAACAAAAAAAAACACCTTTCTACAGAAAGGGGCTTCAATAATTATCTCACACGTGCCAATTGCTTTAATGCTTGCTGTACATCCGCCAATGAATGGATCGAATTAATATTAGGGCATGTTGCCACAGCTGACCTGGCAAGTTCAGGACGAATGCCTGTACAGATAGGCATGATTCCAAGCAATTTCATGATTGAATTGATTTTATATAAAAAATCGATGACTACACTATCAAAATGATAAATACCGGAAAAATCCAAAATTAACGTCTCGAGCTTTAATTTCTGGACTTTTTGTGGAATGATTTCCAATAGATGTTTTGCACGATCTTCATCCATGGCTCCGACGAGAGGCAACACACAAATTCCCTCTGATACGGGTACAATCGGCGATGAAATTTCATTTATCATAACTTTAAGGTTTTTTTCCGCTTCCTTGCGCGAAGTGATATCGCGTAAAATCGATTGAACTGCTTTTTTCTCGCCAAACTTCACAGGGTGACAATATAATTCCACTTCCACAAGTGACCCATCCATTTTATACACAGCTGTTTCAAGCAATTCACCAATTTTTCCTTCTTCGACCGCTTTTCGAACTCTTTCTATTATAAACGGACGAATTTTATCCGGGAATATATCGGTGACTGTCGCACCGATTAAGTCTTTCTTTTCCCCTTTCAGGAACTCAGCCCCGGACTGATTAATGTATAGAACTTTATTATCAGAATGGATGATGGTTGTCTCAAAAGAGTATTCAACAATCTGCCTGTACATTTCTTCTTTCTCAGTGATCGTAAGATTTAATTCGAATGGCACACGCTCCACCATACCCACTCCTTTATGTTGCCAAATTTCTTTAATTCAGAACACCACTTTTTCTACTACCCGCCTTTTTACACATATAAACCTAATGAAGGAACTCTTTTGAAAATTTTTTTTAGCGTATGGGTTTCTTGCCTATTGAAAAAAGGTGAGACCTCATTAAACACTGAGTCCCACCCACTTTCTAATCGTCTCTCTTTCCCTAATTAGAGCATTTGTTATTTTGTTTCCCAATCGCGATAAATATCGATTCGACGGTCACGCCAAGTCGTAACAGAACCGCTTTCACGGACTTTATATAAGAGTTCCAGATTAAGGTCAGCAGTGACAATCATATCCTGGTTAATTTCACCTTCCACCAATATTCCTTTCGGTGGGAATGGCACATCATTTGGCGTAATAACTGCTGCCTGGCCGAAATTTCCGCGCATAAAATCCACCGTTGGAAGTGACCCTACAGTGCCAGTTGTAACGACATATACCTGATTTTCGATTGCTCTTGCGTGGCTTGTATAACGTACACGATGAAAGCCATGGCGGTCATCGGTGCAGGATGGACAGAAAATTACATCAGCACCCTTCGCCTTTGCCATCCGGACAATTTCAGGAAATTCAATGTCGTAACAAGTTAACATGGCAATGGTTCCTTTATCTGTCTCGAAAACCTGCAAATCATCGCCTGGGCTCATATTCCATTCGTTGACTTCCGTTGGCGTAATATGAAGCTTGGATTGTTCTGCAATCCTACCATCCGGATAAAATAAATGAGCAACATTATATAGTCGATCGCCTTTACGAAGGACATGCGTTCCACCAATGATATGCATCTTCGTTTTTTTGGCAAGATCACTAAATAATGAGCGGTATTGTTCCGTAAAATCAGGCAATTGCTCAATTGTTAATGCCTCACCCTTTTCATTGCCGATAGACATCAGCTGCGTGGTAAAAAATTCGGGGAATATGATAAAATCCGATAAAAATTCTTCAGCCATTTTAATATAATGCTCCACCTGGCTGGCAAATTCCTCAAAAGATTGTATGGTATGAAGATGATATTGTACCGCAGACACCCGTAGTTGCATAAAATCCCCTCTTTCAAAAAAAAATGAAAAGCATTCATCAAATGCTTTCTCGTACTTTATACTGTTATTATTCGTTAAAAATCCATAATTAACAAGTATACACTTTCGAGTAACATAGTATCAAAAACGATACTATAAAATATCGCATAGTTTGCTCTTGAAGGGTTCCTTTTTATAGCGGTCTAAAAAGTTGTCTGTCTTGGAATATACATTTTCCAGGAAGTATTGTAAAGGAATATGAATATTACTCGTTGAGCCAAACTGTGGCGATCCTTCTGTTCGTAATTATCTCTTCATTTTGTTATCATGTATCATTGAATTCAAAAATAATGTGTAGGAGTGATAGAATGATTTCATTAAAAGGAAAAAATGCGCTCATCACTGGGGCAGGAAGAGGAATTGGACGTGCTACAGCGATCGCTTTGGCGAAGGAAGGCGTAAACATAGGAATGGTTGGTTTAACGATGGCCAATCTCGAAAAAGTTTCAGCTGAACTTGAGCAATACGGCGTTAACGTTTCAGCAGCCGTTGCGGATGTTACCGACCTTGAATCAGTAACCCATGCGCTTGAACACATTAAGTCAGATCTTGGACAGGTTGATATATTAATTAATAATGCAGGAACTGCGAAATTCGGTGGTTTTCTAGAGTTGGCCCCTGAGGAGTGGGAAAACATTATCCGAGTAAATCTGATGGGGGTATACAATGTCACAAGAGCGGTATTGCCAGAAATGATTGAACGAAAATCCGGCGATATTGTGAACATTTCTTCATCAGCCGGCCAAAAAGGAGCACCTGTCACAAGTGCTTACAGCGCCTCTAAATTTGCTGTATTAGGGCTTTCGGAATCACTTATGCTAGAAGTAAGAAAGCACAACATCCGTGTCACCGCGCTTACCCCAAGTACCGTCGTAACTGACCTAGCGTATGATGCAAATCTTATCACCGGCAATCCTGAAAATGTGATGCATCCCGAAGATTTAGCGGAACTTATTGTAGCTGGGTTAAAACTTAATTCAAGAGTTCTCCTTAAATCTGCAGGATTATGGTCAACAAATCCTTAAGAATAGCTCCATAGTATTCGGAACAATAAAGAAAACTCGCCGATTGGCGAGCCTTTAGGCGAAGACAGAGGCGTAGTTGCACTTATGTGTTCAGAATTTATGGATATAAATTCTGATTAGTTAAAAAAAGACAGGCCCCCGCTGCAACGTTTTACTGCAGTGGGGCTTGTCCCTTAAGTTCTTACTTAACTAAAATATAATTCATGACCATTTCTTCCGTTACTTCAAAGTGCTTTTTGTAGGCATAATCTTCCCATAGCATTGAGTAGTGAAGACAAATTCCATCAATTAAAGACCAAAATAAACTGGCAACGATTTCAACTTGTACTTCTTGTTTAAACTCACCAGCATTCTTACCTTCTTCAAGAATTTCTGCCAAAAAATCACGGAATTGACTTTTATAACGCGTATTCATAATTTCCCTCAAAGGTTCTTGACGTGAAGAGTAAATCCAAAACTCCATATGAACACGAATAAAGCTCCTCCACTCTTCTGTTAAGGCAGCCTCCCGATAAATTCGAAAAAATTCACTAACCTTTTCTTTTGCAGTAGAAATTTGCTTAAACTGCTTCCTAATATTCTCAAGGGTTCTTTTACTTCGCTCATCCATCAAAGAAATATAAAGATCTTCTTTACTTTTAAAATAGTTATAGATTAATCCTTTACTCATATTTGAATATGCAACGATATCATCCATTGTCGTTAAATGATATCCTTTTTCACCAAAGCATTTCAAAGCAATTTCCATTATACTTTCTCTTTTGCGCTCTTTATACTCTTCTGAAACCTTAGGCATCAAAACAGCTCCTTTAAGTCATAAAGTACTAAACTGACTATTTAGTTTAGCAAAAATTCTCCCTTACTGCAAATGCTGCCTTTATTTAAAGTCCGTTTCAATAAAAAACATAAAAAAATAACGAGCAAAATGCTCGTTATTTAGGAAAGTTCTTACGAATAGTGTTCGGAGCTGTTCGTAACGCTTCATACGTTCCTTCTACTCATTAAACCCTGCTTCGAATTCATCTGGATCGGGACCTACACGTTCATCTTTGTTTAATCCATCGATTTTTCCCATATCTTCTTCAGTTAAAACAAAATCAAAAATATTAGCATTTTCAATGATTCGTTGCTCTTTGATTGATTTCGGTATGGTGACTACTTTAGTTTGCAAATCCCAACGTAAAATAACTTGTGCAGGTGTTTTACCATGTTTTTCTGCGATCTCATTAATCGTTGGATCGTTTAATAACTCACCTTGCTTTAGCGGTGACCATGCTTCAAGCTGAATCCCTTCTTTTTGACAAAAGGCAAGAAGATCCTTCTGCGTTAGGTTAGGATGATATTCAACTTGATTGACCATAGGTTTAATTTCAGCATCCTTCATTAAGTCTTCTAAATGATGGATATTAAAATTACTTACACCGATTGAACGGATACGCCCATCCTTGTATAACTTTTCTAGGGCCTTCCAAGTTTCTTTATACTTATTTTTCCCAGGCCAGTGGATTAAATATAAATCCAAATAATCAAGGCCGAGTTTATTTAAGCTTGTTTCAAAGGCTTGAAGAGTTGATTCATAACCTTGATCGGCGTTCCAAACTTTTGAGGTAATAAACAACTCTTCTCGAGGAACCCCAGACTCTTTAATACCTTGTCCTACACCTTCTTCATTTTTATAAACTGCAGCCGTATCAATGCTTCGGTACCCATTTTTTATGGCAGCTTTTACCGATTCTACTACTTCTGATCCTTCTTTAACTTTAAAAACACCTAGCCCAAACCAAGGCAATTTAACACCGTTATGTAATGTAGTAGTATCATTAAGACTTTGTGCCATCTCTTTTCCTCCTATTTTTTGATATTAATGACGAGTCATTTGTGGTATTTAACTAAAACCACTACTTTCGGAAATAGTATACTACTTCTTGTGAAGGAGTCACAAACATTTTGCGTTTTATCTTCAATACATTGGGTAACCAATGTATTGGTGTACAAAATATTTTCCCATTTGAACATTCTTAAACATTTCTTTAAAAAAGAATACTCAACCAAATGATCCATATAAAAAGAGGCTGACTCAAAAATCAGGAGTCAGCCTCTTCATTTATTTTTAGGGGGGACATTTTAATGATTTCTTCTACAAAGAATTGTAAGGAAAGATTTGATTTAGAGGATTCAAAACAAAATGAGTGATGGGAAATTTTAACGGTAGCTAATTAAAAAATTGTATCAGTAATACAATAACGCCGATTATGATCGCTAACCAGGCTAATACCTTTTGAGAACTAGCTAGGCTAACCAATCCAAGGACTACAGCAACAATACCTAGCCATATAGGGGCAAAGAAAAATCCAATTACACCTACAACGATACCTAGCCAGGCAAGTAATTTGTATGTCATTTCGCTCATTATTTACAACTCCTTTTTTATCAGTTTAGAACCTGCACCGATACCTTCAGGATCAAAATAACCCTATTACAATTTTGAAAATTAAAACTCGAGAAATTATAATTCATTGAACACCTCCTTGTTACTTAGGAAAAATTCAAAGAACTTGAGATTTCATTTTTGTAATATTCACACTATATCCTATGCAAAGATTCACAAAAATAACACAACCAGAAAAGAATGGAATGAACTTTTGTTAAAGAAATAAAAAATACACATTTTTTTTTAAATGTAAATTCATCTTCCTTTTCCTACAAAAATCCCCGCGGAAAGCGACTGCCTGGAGCGGAAATCAACAGAACAGTGTAACATAGGCTAAAACAAAAAAGACTGTAGGCAAACCCGATTTTTATTGAGTTTGTCTACAGTCTGAGCTATTTTTTAAAAATAGCTTTCTAATTCTATTAGATTAACAATTTAGAAAACCGTTGTACATCTTGGCTTTTGTTCTCTATATAACAATGAATGTAACGCTGGAAGATAACTTTCATCCGAAATCTGGACAAGGCCATAATTAAAAAGACTCTTAAAGGTAACAGCCCCCATTACTAAAGAAGAAAAATCAGAAACATCTAAACTAACTTCGACTTCATACTCACCTAAACTATCAATAGAAGGCTGCCCCTTTTCAAAATGAACTACCACACTACGGTTGTTATCTGAAAAGAATGAATCAGCAATTGTGAATTTCACTCTACACGTTTGATTTCCAAAATCATGATCCTTTAGCGTTCGAAAGAAATTTTCAGTATCGATTACTCGATACATAAGTCCAACACCCGTTGTATGACTTTCACGGTATACGGGTGGAATCACGTGGTCGGCATCATTCCATGGATCGGACAACAGGATATGAAAGCTTTCGTCCTGTGTTTGAAGTTCAATTCGATTAATTTGATCCGCTTGACTATGTAGAAATGTCATCATTTCGGATAAAGCATCCGGTGTTTCATATATCCATTCCTTAATAACCATATCATTTAATACAAAATTAGATGTACTAGCTCGTTTGAAGCTGAACACGATATAGCCAAGAATTTTATCTCCTTCACGATAAGCATAAACATGATTTTCAGGACGATTGAATAATTGATTAAGTTCAGATTCAGTTTTTTCAATCATCCCCGCAGTTTGGAATAAGTAACGGTTATAACAGGCAAGAAGCTCATTTTTATCGTTTATATTTAAACGCTCAATATGTTCTTTTGATCTACCTTTTGGAAAGCTGTCAGGTTTGACTCGGTATTGATCCATTTTCGGACCAACTCCAAAACCCATTTTTTTATAAAAATCAACCCGAAAAGGATATAGTGAGACCATGCTCGCTTCCTTTTCTTTATAATGTGTTAAGAAATATGTCAACATTTCCTTTGCAACATTTTCTTTTTTATGAAGTAAGTCAACAGCTACCAAGCCGATCCCGCCCACATCAGCCATTGTGGATAATAAATTCATTTTAAAATCATGCAGCCTCATTAGTCCAACAAGATTCTCTTGCTTATATAAACCATAATAATTCGTGGTAGGCTCTTCATTCTGCACCTGTGTAAATATTTCTTCAAAACGCGTCTTTTTCTCTTCTGAAAATAATTCAAAACCAGGATATGCGCTCGCAATGATGGTTGCTACACGAGCGCTATCATCTAACGGTATTTTTTGAATAGTGTTGATCATGTGTATACGTCCTTTCCATATTTCATTTAAAATTATCTTTCTTAAAAGTTTATCTCGAAACCGACCAATCAGTTTATTTTAATAATCTAAATATACTATGCATTCTGTTTTTGTTCAAGTTCCATTTTATTTTTATCTTGATTGAATATTTGAGCATTGTTAAAATCAATCTTCCGCGTTCAAAAAAGGAAGGCTGCAGAAACAGCCTTCCTTTTTTAAACGTTATAAAACACACTTACTTATTAGTTGAAACTTGCCACGTAACTCCAAATTTGTCTGTTACTTGGCCATAGGATGGGCTCCAAAAAGTTTCCTGAAGCGGCATTATCACCTGTCCGCCATCCTGAAGCTTTCCAAATACCTCTTTTGATTTTTCTACATCGCTAATCGTAATGGCTACTGTCACTTGTGATCCAATTTGGTATGGTTGACCCGGGAAGGTATCAGAAAGCATTAAATCGGTATTGCCAACCTTCAAATGCGCATTTAACACAAGGTTTTTTGCTTCATCCGGAGTAGGATATTCGGGATTGGCAGGCATGTCGCCAAACGTTTGAAGCCCAAGAACTTCTGCTTCCAATGCATGCTCATAAAATTTTACCGCTTCTTGTCCATTTCCATTCAATACTAAATAAGGATAAATACCAACGATCATTCATGACACCTCTTTTTTTGTTTTTTGGTCTGTTATTTCATTTGCTTACGCGCGATAAAACAGAACTAGTGTTCGAAATTATTTTACGCTTATTTATTGAATTTTGCAACAACTAATTTTATCTTTTTAACAGATTACCAGCATCTCCATTGTTTCCACTCTTTTATACTCATAGATTTAACAAACATCAAATTCCACAGGCCAAATAATCAACCCGCAATTCCGGTTCCCTGCTTTCATTTCCTCTACATACTTGATTATGAGCGGATTTGGCGTTAGCTCCTTGATCATCGCCGCTGCCCATGTTCCCATTTTTTGTTCATAAGGGTGTTGTATAAATTGTTTTACCGCTGAAGATTCAGGATGTACAGGTATGATAAGCGGCTGTTCCGGAACATCACTGCATTTTGCGTGAATATATCCGAGCATTTCTGAAACGTCCAGTGCACTTTTCGCCAAAAAACAAACGAATTTACTTGGAGATGCCTTTGAATAGCGGATATATCCAATCGCCTCAGAGTTTCGAACTACAACAGACGAAACAGTCGATTTGTCGTTGCTTATCCAATCCAGAATGCTGTTTCCGGGCTTCAAAGCCAAATCGACATCACTAAACCATTGATCCCATAAGGAGGAAAGCCATGGAAGATCTGCTGCAGCCACCCTTCTTTCGGAAAGTTCAGCTCCACTTAAATGAAGCTTGGAACGTTCGATTTCAATATGGCAGGTGCCAAACATATTCGTCTCGTAACCGAATCGAGGATAATAATCAGAGTGCCCTAACAGCAGTGCCATCTCGTAGCCTTTATCCATTAAACGTTTATGTCCTTCTTCAATTAGCTGCCTTCCAATTCCCTTTTTTTGCACATTCGGATCAACCGCAATTGGTGCAAGAATGGCCGCCTTAATGGTTTCTCCGTTCAAAAGCAGTTTGTGGGTAGTAAATAAACAGTGGCCAACCACACGTCCATCCTCTTCAGCGACAAGTGATAAATCCGAATCAAACTCCTTGCGGTGCCGGTGCACATCCACTAGGGGTACCTCACCCATTCCGTGGCTGTACGTAAAAGATAAAGCGTGAATTTCCGCAATGTCAAAATAATCTTTTTGTTTTTCCGATCGAATGATCAAATTTGAGTTCTCCCTTCAATTTTAAGTTTAATAGTGTTGAAATCTGTTTCTATATTTTTTTAGAATTAAATATCCGCAATGACTGTTGCCAAAATTAAAGGTATTTGTTTATGATTATCCTAATAACTGTTGCAAACTTACTAACTTCAAAAGGAGTTCATTCATGTTAATTTTACTAGAACTGATCGAAAATGTTCGAATTTTCTTTACAAAAGTGAATAACAAAAAAAGAATTCAATCCACAATTTGCTTTATCGCTGTGATTGTTCTTTCAGCGTGCTCTCATAGTCCGCAAGAAAGTGCGAATTCCAAAACGACAGTTGTAAACATGCAAAGAGATGAAGCAAAGGCAAAAATAATTAAAAAAACACCTTTAGTACCTGCAACTCCAGTAAAATTACAGGATGCGGTC
>JAUZPT010000510.1 GCA_030705745.1 Bacillota bacterium
ACTACCTCCCCCGCTTTAAATACAGGACCGTCACTGCAAACCTTTTTATACGAGTGCCCTTGCGGGTCCGATTGAGTATGGCAAACACATGCGAAGCACGCGCCAATCCCACAGCCCATCCGTTCCTCGAGCGATAAAAACATTTTTTTATGGTGATAATCATGTTCAAGAGCTTTTAACATTGCTGTCGGTCCACAAGAATACAGGACGTCAAATTCAAGATTTTTTTCTTTAATAATGTCCGTAACAAACCCCTTGCTTCCATATGAACCATCGGCGGTCGCAATATACGTTTCTCCGAGACTAGCAAACTCTTTTTCATAAAAAACGACGCTGTCCGTTTGAAAGCCGAGCACATGAATAACGCGGACTCCCTTTTCCGTCAGTTGCTTCGATAACTCATACAGAGGAGGTACACCAATGCCTCCTCCTACAAGAAGCGCTGTTCCGGTTGCTTCCGTTTCATCAACCGAAAAGCCATTTCCGAGAGGCCCAAGAATATCAACAACCGTGCCCTCCATCTTTTCTGATAACAACGCTGTGCCACGGCCTTCTTTCCGGTAAATCATCGTGAATTGGTTTTTGTCGCTGTTAAAGGATGAAATACTAATCGGCCTACGCAGCATCGGATCCAATCCATCCGTGATTTTGATATGGATAAATTGGCCCGGTGCGCTAATTTCTTTCACCATTTCGCCATGTACGGTCAATTCATATATAGAATCGGCAATTTCAGTCTGGCGGATGATGGTGCACATTTCTTTGCGTTTCACACAAGCACCGCCCTTGACTCTTCGGCATCCATCGCTTCTGCTGAAAAATTCATCGACTCAATCACCTTTAGGATGGCATCAGCTGTATCGAGTGATGTCAAGCATGGAATTCCATTTTCCACCGCTTCTCGGCGGATTTTAAATCCATCGCGTTCAGGCTGCTTTCCTTTTGTCAGCGTATTAATGATGATCTGCGCTTCATCTTTATGGATGACATCAAGCAATGTTTTTCCAGTGCTTCCGATTTTCCCGACGATCATTACTGGCAATCCTGCACTCTTAAATAAACTTGCAGTTCCGCTTGTTGCCATCAGCCGATAGCCATTAGCTGCAAATCTTCTTGCTAGCTTCAATGCTTCGTCTTTATCCTTATCCGCCACCGTAAACAACACAGTACCAAAATTAAGAATTTTCATGCCTGAAGCAACCAATCCTTTATATAATGCTTTCTCAAGCGTTAAATCTTTGCCCATAACCTCTCCTGTAGATTTCATTTCCGGACCAAGAGTAATATCGACATCTCTCAGTTTAGCAAACGAAAAGACTGGAACCTTTACAAACACTCCTTCTTTTTCAGGTAGCAAACCTGATTTGTAACCGAGTTCCGCCAATGATTTTCCCAATATGACCTTTGTCGCGATTTTCGCCATTGGCACTTTCGTGATTTTGCTTAAAAAAGGCAGGGTCCGGCTTGAGCGCGGATTCACTTCGAGCACATAAATTTCATTTTCAGACAACACATACTGTATATTCAACAATCCTACAATATTCAATCCCTTTGCGAGCTTTTGGGTATATTTCACAAGTTTTTCCTTCACGCTGGCCGTTAAGGTTTGCGGAGGATAAACTGCAATCGAATCGCCTGAGTGAACGCCAGCCCGTTCAATATGCTCCATAATTCCCGGGATAAGGACATTTTCACCATCGGAAATCGCATCGACTTCAATTTCCTTTCCCGTTAAATAACGGTCGATTAAAACGGGATGGTCAGGGTTTACCTTGACGGCATTTTTCATATAATGAAGAAGTTCTTCGTTCCGGTACACAATTTCCATGGCCCTTCCACCTAGCACATATGAAGGACGGACAAGAACAGGGTAGCCGATTTCCTCAGCAATGAGAACTGCTTCTTCGACCGATAGAGCCGTTTTTCCTAGTGGCTGAGGAATATGCAGTTTTTCAAGTGCAGTTTCAAATTTATCCCTGTTTTC
>JAUZPT010000511.1 GCA_030705745.1 Bacillota bacterium
AGAAGCGTCTAGAAAACGATGTTGCCGCCGTGCCAGTAGCAGAAGACTTAATGATTCAAAAACTGGTTACATCGAAACCAACCCGCGGCCTGGCTGAAGCGCTGAAGATAATGAGGACCTATCGTGTAGACAGTCTACTAGTGACAGATAATGAAAACAAGCTCCTTGGAATTGTACCGATTGAAAATGTGCAACGTTATTTTGGAGAAGAAGATAAAACGTTAAGAGACATCCTAAATATCAACTACAGTACAGTTGAACGGACCACGCCTTATACAGATGTTGCTGAAATATTTGCCAAAGAAGGTGTCACTTCCATCCCTGTACTCGACCAGGGAAAGCTTGCAGGGTTGATCACACGTGCAACGATGATGAGAGGCTTGGCAGGAATTGATACCGAGCAAAAACCGAAAGGAGGACACGTCAATGTCTAACTTTTTTTCTACCTTGATCACCACCTTTCGAGAACGTTGGCCCGATATCCTTGTTGGTTTAAAAGAGCACTTATTTCTTTCATTGGTTTCCATTTTGATTGCTACTCTAATTGCTGTACCATTAGGCATTTATATTTCGCGGAAACGAAATTTGGCTGAACCGATTATTGGCATCACCTCCATATTTCAAACTGTACCAAGTTTAGCGCTGTTCGGATTTTTGCTCCCTGTTTTTGGAATCGGCAGTACAACCGCGATTATCGCGTTAACCATTTATGCCCTGTTACCGATTTTGCGCAACACGTATATCGGTATTAGTGGCGTGGATTCGTCAGTGGTTGAAGCTGGAAGAGGAATGGGGATGACCAAAAATCAGATTCTCCGCATGATTGAATTACCACTTGCCCTTCCCATTATTATGGGGGGACTGCGTACGGCGACTGTCCTAACAATCGGTGTCGCAACATTGGCGGCGTTTATCGGTGCCGGTGGCCTTGGTGATTTAATTTATCGTGGATTGTCGACAGCCCGAAATGAACTTGTTCTCGCAGGTGCTATTCCGGCAGCTGTTCTTGCCATTGTCTGCGATTGGATCTTAAAAAGAGTGGAAGTGGCGACAGATCCTAAGTCAGGTAAGAAATTTCATTTTAAGAAATTGGCCATTGTGGCGATACCTCTGATAGCAATTTTGATCTTCTTTACCTTTAAAGGGGACAATAACGACAAAACGATCGTGATTAGTGGGAAAAAATGGACAGAACAATATATCCTTCCGCACGTGTTGGAAGCATATATTGAAGCAAAAACGAATTATAAAGTAAAAGTAAATGAAGGCCTCGGAGACACACCGATTTTAAATCAAGCGTTGTCTAAAGGTGATATCGATATGTACGTCGAATACACGGGAACTGGTCTATTGACCGTGTTGAAAGACAAATATAATCCTAAAATGTCTGCAGATGAAATTTATAACAAAGTAAAAAAAGGTTATGATCAAAAATATCAGTTGGAATGGCTGAAGCCTCTTGGATTTGAGAACACCTATGCGCTCGCCCTAAATCCGAAAACGTTCAAGTCACTAGGTATAAAAACGATCTCTGAGCTTGCTCCGCATGCATCTGAATTATCATTTGGTGCTCCGACCGAATATTACGAGCGTGAAGATGGTTATAATCCTATGGCAAAAACGTATGGCTTGACCTTTAAATCAAAGGAGAGCCTGGATGCGAATCTGATGTATTCCGCAGTTAAAGAAAATGATGTTCAGGTGATTACTGCCTTCACGACAGACGGAAGGATTCCACGTTATCATCTTGGCGTGCTGAAAGATGACAAAAATTTCTTCCCTCCTTATTATGCAGTTCCTGTAATTCGAAAAGAAACATTGAAAAAGTTCCCTAAGCTTGAAAAAGTGCTTAATGAACTTGAAGACAAAATTTCCGTAAAGGACATGGCTGAAATGAACGCCCGCGTCGACATTGACAAGCAAGATCCGAAGCAAGTCGCTGTAGACTTCTTGAAAAAGAAAGGGCTTATTAAATAGGAAAATG
>JAUZPT010000512.1 GCA_030705745.1 Bacillota bacterium
AATGATAAAAAATCACCGAACGGTATTGGCTTCCCACATCAGGCCCCTGCCGATTCCTAGTTGTCGGATCGTGAATCTGAAAAAAAATCGCCAGCAAATCATCAAACGTAATTTTGGAAGGATCGAATTCGATCTGGATGACTTCCGCGTGTCCTGTTTTGTCCGTGCAGACTTCTTTATAGGTGGGATTCTCTGTTTTGCCGCCGGCATATCCCACGGTTGTCGATATCACACCCTTGACCCTCCGGAAAGCCTCTTCAACTCCCCAAAAACATCCGGCCCCAAAAGTTGCTTTTTCCATTTTGGCATTTTATGATATTTTAATTTAAAATGACTATTTCTAAATGGCTCATCATCTCAGGCGTTGTCTTAATTGTACTGGGATTAACCGTCTGGTTTTTCACCAAAGCCGGCATTCCCATTGGGAAATTACCTGGCGACATCCATTATAAAGGCAAAAAAATTCAAGTCTATTTTCCGATCGTAACGTGTATTTTCGTCAGCATTTTATTGAGTTTGATTTTTTGGTTGTTCAAAAAATAATCGTAAAGTTCTATATATACCTAAAAAGGATAAACTATGATTAAGTCATTTGCAGATGAAGTCAGCGAAGAAATCTATCACGGAATTTATACGCACACGATCCGTAAATTCCTCCCCTCCCATTTAGTCAAAGTCGCCCAGCGCAAAATGGACATCCTAAATTGCACTGACAGCGAGAGTTTGGCCAGCTGCTTTCCTGGTGAAAAAGGAGAAGCTGGCGTTCGCGATGCTCATGGAAAATACAGCATCCCCATTGAAGGCAACTGGCGCATCGCTTACCAATGGGACCAAGACAATGCGATCAATGTTGAAGTAAAATCATAGGAGTCATTTATGGTACCTTCTAGAAGATGTCCTGTTCATCCTGGCGTTGTATTGCAAGAAGAGTTTTTAAAACCGCTGAACCTGACTGCCCGGCAATTTGCCGAAAAACTCGGGGGCGCATGGACCGAGCTTCATGTCACAGCGATTTTAAAAGGCAAGGAAGGCATCAGCGCAGAAACTGCCCGCGATTTTGCCGCTGTATTAGGGACGCCTGAAGCGTTTTGGATACGGCTGGATCAGCAACATTATCAGTGGGAAAAAATCCACCAAGAAAATCGCAGCAAAAAAGAAACCAACAAGCCGCTCAAGAAAGCTCAGTAAGTTTGAAATTCCTTTTATTGTGGTGGAAAAAAACGGCAACATCTAGAATGACGATTAGTTAATTTATATAGGTTTAGGAGGATTTTAACGCATGTCTAAACGTCTTTTGTCTATCACTGCCGTTTTCGGATTATGTCTATCCAGCGTTTATTGCGATGGAGGAAATTCGGAAACATTCGCTTTTCAAGATGTCTCTGCAATCGATGCTGTCGAAATTCAACCTTCTGAATTCCTACTGAATGCAGCGCCAGAAGAGCACCCAACAGCTGTTATTCCAGTAAAACCTGTTGCTATGGAACAGCCTTTTTCCCCCTTTACAGGAAAAGTTAAACGCACAAAAGTTCGACTGCGCGCTAATGCCGATTTAGAAAGCCCTGTCGTCAAAGAACTCCGCAAAGGCGAACTCTTAATTGTTAACGGCAAAAAAGGCGACTTTTATGCTGTCGAACCTCCTGCCGGATCTAAAGCCTATGTCTTTCGCAGTTTTGTTCTCGATGGCGTTGTTGAAGGAAATCGAGTTAACGTCCGTTTCGCACCTTCTCTCGATGCACCTATCATCGCCCATCTCAACAGCGGCGATCGCATCCAAGGCGTGATCAGTTCACTCAACAACAAGTGGTATGAAATCTCTCCTCCATCTGGAACACGTTTCTATGTCGCTAAAGAATTCGTTGAATCGATTGGCGGACCAGAGCTGAAAGTTCAACTCGACAAGCGCCGCAATGCTGCAGAACAACTTCTAGACGCTGCGACACTCCTGACACAAGTTGAGATGAAAAAATCTTA
>JAUZPT010000513.1 GCA_030705745.1 Bacillota bacterium
AAGAGCATCCTAAAATTCTGCGTTTGGAAAAGGAATTGCGTTATAACCATTTCGATAGAATGCAAGGCGGCAATCAAAAAACCATTGCCACCAGTGCTGAACACTTGGATTTGATTGAAGGTTTTCTGCGCATTGACGGGCATGCCGTCAATATTGCCCAGGTTGTAGTGGGGATGGTGTAAGGATAGCTATTGGTTATTAGCTACTAGCTATTGATTTTAACGGACAGCCAAAAGCCAATAACTAAAAGCCGACAGCCGATAGCCAGCAGCCAATTAAAGCTGAAATTCATCAACGGTTTGTCCATTCCGGATATTGATAATTTTGATCCCCTTTGGGTCAATCAAGGCAATGGTAGGAGTCTTGTCTTCGTTTTTTGGCAGAGCCGGGCTTCCAGGATTGAGATAAATTGTTTGGTCGATTTTGCGAATTTCCGGAATATGGGTATGTCCGGAAATGATTATATTATAAAAGCTACTGATTTTAGCGGGCGTAGTTTCCGGAGACCAGTGATGACCATGATGGGTGAGTATCCTGAAATCCGGCGTGTATACATGAATATAAGGCGACTCCAGGGGGTATTCCAACACCATTTGATCGACCTCGGCATCACAATTCCCTTGGACGATCAGCAACGGTTTGGATAATGAATTAAGCTCCCCGGATAGACTTTTGGGATCATGCCCTTCCGGTAAAGGATTGCGGGGCCCGTGGTATAAAACATCTCCGCAATGGATGATGAGATCGGTACTGATTAAAAATTTTTGGTAAGCCTCCCGCCATGCGGTAACTGAGCCGTGGGTATCGCTGATAACTCCAATATTCATCGTGATTCTCCTTTGATCCAAAACTTCACTTTTCTAAAAGTGCCATAAATTAAAGCCAAAGACAATACTGGAAAGAAGCACCCTATGATATATTATTATTTTAACAGGATTTATTCATTTCAATGTGAAATTAACAAAGAAGTAATCCGTTATTTATAATGGATGATTTTAGTTTTTTAAACATGGATATCTTTTATTAGATGACAATTAGTGTTGATTAAGTCGGCACTTGAATTTGGGGGAATGAATATGGTACAAGGCAAAAAGCAGAATCATTATTTAGGAATTGTTTTCGCATTCTTTGTTTTTTTCAGTTTTATCATGCTTCCTTCCGCCCAGGGGGCTTCAACAGGCGCAGATTCTCCTCTGGGTCCCTTTACCAGAATTAAAATGGAAAACGGATTGACTTTGATTGTAAAGGAAGTCCATTCCGCTCCGATTGCCGCGGTCGATATCTGGATCGGTACGGGTGCTAAAAACGAAACGCCTGAAATAGCCGGCTTATCACATTTTTTCGAACACATGTTATTTAAAGGTACCGCCAAACGCAAAGTAGGAGAAATTGCTCAGGAAATTAAAGCTGTTGGTGGATATCAAAATGCCGAAACTTCGCTTGATACGACCCATTATTTTGTGGTGGTTCCCAGTAAAGAGGTAAGCCTAGCTTTGGATGTCGAAGCGGATGCCGTTATGAATTCTTCTTTCGACCCGCATGAAATCGATAAAGAACGTCAGGTAATCCTGGAAGAGAAACGTCTCAAAGAAGATAGCCCCCAGGGCAAACTTGGGCTAATGGCTTATCAAACTGTTTTCAAAGGAACGCCGTATGCCAATGATGTTTTAGGTACCAGTGAAACCTTATCTAACATCAATCATGACATTTTTGTACGTTATTTCCATCAGCATTACATCCCGGGCAACATTGTAGTCGTTGTGGTTGGAGATGTTGACACTGCGCAAATCGTTAATCAGGCCCAGAGTTTATTTAAAGATTTTAAAGGCCAGGCAAATGCTCAGGCCGACCGGCAATCTTCAGAAATAAAAGTACCCAAGCTCCGGGAAATAACCAGAATCAATGCCAAGATGCAAGTTGATCAGACTTATTTATATTTAGGATTCCCCGGTCCGGGTATGAATGACTCCGAT
>JAUZPT010000514.1 GCA_030705745.1 Bacillota bacterium
AGGAGGAGAAGGCGACGACTCCAAGGGCTTCTTCATCAAGCCAACGATTTTCGCGAATCTCGATCCAAAATCACGTATTATGCAGGAAGAAATTTTTGGCCCGGTTGTCGGCTTCGCGAAGGCGAAAGATTTCACTGAAGCAATCGAATTCGCCAACAACACAGAATACGGCTTAACGGGTGCAGTCATTACACGTAACCGTGCACATATGGAGCAGGCACGTGAAGATTTCCATGTTGGAAACCTTTACTTCAACCGCAGCTGCACAGGCGCGATTGTCGGCTATCAGCCATTCGGCGGCTTCAATATGTCAGGAACCGACTCCAAAGCGGGCGGCCCGGACTATCTGCTTCTGCACATGCAGGCAAAAACAACGTCTGAAATGTATTAATTTAAGTATGAGGATGTTCCGTAAAAATACGGGGCATCTTTTTTTTGAAATTGAATGATCTGAATGTGCTGGCTCAGTAAGATGGAAGTATCGCTTAACGAGAGAGATTGCTATAATTGCGTAAAGGATAAAGCAATTAGTAAAACAGTAAGAACGATGTACAAAATGGGGGTGTTTATTTTGGCAAATAAGGGATTAATCGTTGGAAAAAAGGCGCCTGATTTTCAGCTGCCTGCAACAAATAATCGGCAAATCCGTCTATCAGATTATGAAGGGCAAACAGTCATCCTGGCATTTTTGCGTGGAACATGGTGACCTAATTGTCGAAAACAGCTGGTCCAGCTGAATGAATATTATGATGGGTTAAAGGAACAAGGCGTTCACATTATCGGGATTGCCGGCCAAAATTTAAAAGCGATACAAAATTACGTGGATCAAGAAGGAATAAAGATTCCGATTTGTTCCGATGAAACAAGAACGGTCATCAAAGAATACGAAGTGTTTGTACCGATTAAATGGGACAGCTTCCGTATCGCAATACCAAGCACGTATATTTTAGATGAACAGCATACCATCCGCTACAGTTATATTGGGGAGTCGCAATTTGATCGTCCGGCGATTGAGGATATTTTGAACAAGCTGAAAGAAATACCCGGTTCGGAAAAGGTGAACGCCACTATGGGAAATGATACCGCGGTATTTGTAGAAGCGATGAAAGAGACGTTCAATGATATAGACCTTTCAACGGATACGATCAAACAAAGCGTGAAAAATAATTTAATATCGCTCGAGCAACTAGAAAAAACAGTGGGCGATAACACAAATGAGTTGGTTCAGTTTTTTACCGTGTTTGAATCAATGGAAGAAAAGATCAACGAATATAGCGAAACGATTCAAAAAATCACGGATGGTGCAGAAGAAATTCGGCATTACAATAAGCAAGCAACGTCGCATATGACCGAAACGGCTGAGCTGTTAAAAGAATTGGTAGGTTTAACACAAATCGTCGGAAATATCAGCTCAACGATCTCAGGCATTTCCGCTCAAACGAAGATTTTGGCTCTGAACGCTTCCATTGAAGCTGCTCGCGCGGGAGACCATGGAAAAGGATTCTCCGTTGTCGCACAGGAGGTTGGAAAGCTCGCCACTGCGTCAGCGGATGCTTCAAAAAAGATTTCCGATCAATTGGATGGAATTCATCATAAAATTAATGAAAGCTTCTCTGCTTTTAAAGATTTCGATGGACTGATGCAGCAAGTGGATACAAAAGTGGATATACAAAATTCGGAATTGCACTCCGTATCAGAGGGCGTCCTTTCGATCCGAACGCAAAGCGTGGAGCTGGCTTCAAGCTTAAAGGAAATAACGAGTGAACAAGAAGGCGTCATGCAAAAATTAAGCTCAATTAAGCAAAAAGAGGACACGATTTCAACGGAGATCCAAGGCATATATCGTGATATACAGGAAAACAATAAGCTATTGTTAGAGCTTGATAATAGGATAACTTGAATTAATCGGGTTTTCACGATCACTTTAAATTCACAAATTCAGGAGGAATTCAAATGAAATATACGGTTATTAC
>JAUZPT010000515.1 GCA_030705745.1 Bacillota bacterium
AAATTCCATCAGCATAAGACCATGTTGTGTTCCAGTATACATGCGCTTCTTCGCAGAGTTCTGCGATAACTGCGGCATTAGGAGCGTTGTTCGGGTCAACGTATAAGATTCCATAACCATCGTTTTGCTGAACTTTTGCGATAAAAGCTTTCGCGTCGCTGATCTGCTTATCGTCAGATCCCTGGGATTCATACATTGTCAATTCATACTTTCCTTCACCCACTACCTTATTCAGGTACATTTTTGCTCCATCCTGAAGCTGTACGTAGTAGGGGTTTGCCAGGTCTCGGATAAGCATTCCAACCAACAGCGTCTTTTCCTTGCTTGTGCCGGTTGAAGAAGAATCGCTCTTGGATCCCCCGCAGCCCGTGAACAGCGTTGCTGCAAGCATAACCAGCACCAAAGCTATTGCTAAAAACTTTTTCATAAATTTACCTCCTCATTGTGTTTGTTGTACAATCTGACATCTTGGCTGATTGTAAATTCTTAAGCTTATAATAATACTCCGGCCGATGATTGTCAACAATTTGTTTTAATCGTGCACAAATAAATATCATTGCCTACAATATTGCTTTAATATAGCGACTTTTTGAGGATTTGGTCGACAATCCTTGATTTAGTATAAAAAACAGCTTGCATTGTCGCCAGTTCCATGGTAAACTTTTTTTAACTACTAATAAATTTTTAAGGTTGGGGATGGTTAATAAATGAAAGAGATTCCAAAACAATATGCCAGCAATCCGATATACAGCTATTTAAGGGATGCGATTCTCTCCGGAGAATATTCCCCTGGCGAGCAGATCACCGAAAGTAAAATCGCTTCACAATTCGGTTCAAGCAGAACCCCGGTAAGAGACGCCTTCCGTACATTGTCGGAAAACGGACTATTATTTATTAATCCCAATAAATCGGCGGAAGTTGCCAGCTATGATAAAAAAACCATCGGCCAATTGGGCATCATGCGGCTGCAGCTCGATATCCTTGCTGCAAAATTGGCGATCCATTATGGAAGCAATTCCGACTTTCTTAAAATGAAAGATCTTGCGACACAGTGCTACGAAACGGAAGTAAGCGGAGAACATATCAAAGCGATCGCCCTGGACGCCGATTTTCATTTATCTTTAGCAAAAACGAGCAAAAATATTTTCCTTTATGATATGCAGAGCGCCATCTGGCTCCGTACACAATTCATACTGGCGCATGAAGAGAGAAAAGTCGCGGATTATGACGAGAGGGTAAAGCTTCATTTTGATATTGTCGATGCGCTGATGGAAAGAGACGAAGCAAAAACTCTGGCAATGATTAAAGAACACATCCTTGCTAGATATCCCCTAACCGAAGATCTCCCTCCGGGGTTTATCGATAATCTGTAAAGAAAGGCATAACCAATGGCTGGAACGCTGAGTGAATTTAAAACTATGGGTGAAATCGCATTAAACGCAATGGAGGCCCATGCCAATAGAATCGGAATACCTGGCGCAGCAGTATTTTTCTATACGGATGATGAAAATGCAAAAGACCTGTGTTCCATGATGCGGATCGTAGGCGCGAGCAAGACGATTGCCGAAGATCAATCGGGCTACAATTTTATCGCGCTGGCCTATTCCAAGCTCGCGGAATCCATTGAGACGGGACTGGACAGCGGCAACATCACACGGCCTTTGATTGTCGGAGAATACGGTTATCAGGGCAGCGCGGTTGCCAGAATGAACGGCGGTCTCGTTATCGCTTCCTTCAGCGGTAAAACTACCGGCGACGTCGACTTTGAAGTTTCAAAGTCAGGGATTAAAAGCTTGATGGACAAAGGCTTTTAAGGCCGCCCGTCAATAAGAATTAACATCCTTCTTTAAGAGCACATTGAAAAACCCTGCAGCATTTCTGTTACAGGGTTATTTTTTTGCTTTTTGCCTTAAAATGCGAAGATCATATGCCCGTATTG
>JAUZPT010000516.1 GCA_030705745.1 Bacillota bacterium
TAGTCAGAAGCAAAACATCAAAGGTCGTCGGCAGGAAGATGGTTCTGATACCCTGAAAAATACAAAAAGGAATAATAAACTGCGCGGCAATATTCTTCGCCGTTTTTACCCAAGGAGGCAAGCCATTTATATTAAACTTCTTTTTCTTCATTCTTCCAACCCCTTTCATGTCGCTTACATCAGTTTATGCCCATTCCCCTTAAAATGTGTTTACAAAATTAAGAACATCGAGCAATTTTAAGAATAAAATATTTAAAATGAGGGAATCATGATTGACGAATATCCCATTTATTATGTAGTATTACTATATATTCTAATACAAAAGCAAAGACAGGGAAGAGTACAATGTTCTTCTGCTTAAAGAGAGGGAAATCATCAGCTGAAAGATTTCCTAAGCATTCCATTGGAAAGTCACCCTCGAGCTTCTTTTGCGAACGAATGATAAACATTCAAGTAGTGAGAGACGGATCGAATCCGTTATTCCGTCAAGTGCCAGCCGATATAGTTCAGGCTGGAAAAAAGGTGGTACCGCGAAGCATACTCCATTCGTCCTTTTATGGCGAATGGGGTTTTTTGTGTTTAAAAAAGATTTAGGAGGAATTTTTATGGAAATGAAGGATATCACAATGCCAACGAAATACGATCCGCAGTCGATCGAACAAGGGCGCTACGAGTGGTGGCTGAAGGGAAAATACTTCGAAGCAAAAGATGATCAGGAAAAACAACCATACACGATCGTCATTCCACCGCCAAATGTTACCGGAAAGCTTCATTTGGGCCATGCATGGGATACGACGCTTCAGGATATTTTGACGCGCATGAAGCGCATGCAGGGCTTTGACGTTTTATGGCTGCCTGGTATGGACCATGCGGGAATCGCTACGCAAGCAAAGGTAGAAGAAAAGCTGCGTGAAGATGGAATTAGCCGATATGATCTTGGGCGCGAAAAATTCGTGGAAGAAACATGGCGCTGGAAGGAAGAATATGCGGGTCATATCCGCCAGCAATGGTCAAAGCTGGGACTTGGTCTCGATTACAGCCGTGAACGCTTCACTCTTGATGAAGGACTGTCAGACGCTGTAAAGGAAGTATTCGTCACTTTATATAAAAAAGGCCTGATTTACAGAGGCGAATATATCATCAACTGGGATCCTTCCACAAAGACCGCTCTTTCCGATATTGAAGTTATTTATAAAGATGTACAGGGCGCATTTTATCATATGGCGTACCCGCTTGCAGATGGTTCGGGCTCGATTGAAATTGCAACGACGCGTCCGGAAACGATGCTTGGCGATACCGCTGTCGCCGTTCACCCGGAGGATGACCGATATAAGCACCTTATCGGAAAAACAGTAATCCTCCCGATCACAGGTCGTGAAATTCCAATCGTTGGCGATGATTATGTCGACATGGAATTTGGTTCGGGTGCCGTAAAAATTACACCTGCGCATGACCCAAATGATTTTGAAATCGGGAACCGCCACAATCTTGAACGCATTTTGGTTATGAATGAAGACGGAACAATGAATGAGCGCGCAGGAATTTATCAAGGGCTTGACCGCTTTGCATGCCGCAAGCAGATCGTAAAGGATCTTCAGGAGCAAGGAGTACTATTCAAAATAGAAGAGCATATGCACTCGGTTGGTCATTCTGAACGGAGCGGCGCTGTCGTTGAACCGTATTTATCAACACAATGGTTCGTGAAAATGGAGCCACTCGCTAAAGAAGCGATCAATCTCCAACAGCAAGACAATAAAGTGAATTTTGTTCCGGAACGCTTTGAAAAAACGTATCTGAATTGGATGGAAAATATTAGAGATTGGTGTATTTCGCGCCAACTTTGGTGGGGGCACCGCATTCCTGCTTGGTATCATAATGAAACAGGCGAAGTATATGTAAATCAACAGCCACCAGCTGATATTGA
>JAUZPT010000517.1 GCA_030705745.1 Bacillota bacterium
AAGGCAATTGGAGCAACAATTAAAACGGCAACTGGGATAAATACACCAACAGCGGTGATAATCATCGTTGCCAGGGCTAGAGAAAAGATCGCCTTTTTTTCACCAAATTTATTAACAATCGTTTGGGCAATCGTTTCAGCTGCGCCCGACTCCATCATCGCACCTGCCAGAACACCGGCAGCCAAGACGCGGAGGACTGTTCCCATAATACTTTGTGTTCCTGTTACTAATATATTTAATGTTTGATCGAGATTCGCTCCGCCAATTAGTGCCCCAATAATAGCACCTAAGAAAAGCGAGTAAACCGGATTTAATTTTTTCAAGATCAGAATAATGGAAATCGCCAGCCCAATAACAGCTCCGACCCAGCTGATCGTAATTGGATTCACCATGATGTAACCCCCTAAGAGTGTTTTTTTGATTACGCTTTCAGTATAAAGAGAAATTTGTCGAAAGAATATTGGCGGGAGGGAGAAAAATTTTGTGCATATGCACAAAAGATGAAAACGAAACCACTAAAACAAGGCTGTTACATCAATAAGTCAGTTTTGAACTTTTTGTGAAACCACACAATTTGGGAGCATTTTCATATAAAAATAGACTGAACCAGATTGGTTCAGTCCCGTATATAATCTTTTGGTCTATTTTCAATCTGCTTAAAATAGAATCGTATTGCTTCAGCGATGCGTTGGGATGCGTTTCCGTCCCCATACGGATTTGTTGCTTTCGCCATTTTTTCATGTGCGGAAGGATCTGTTAATAGCTCAGTAGCTAGCTTATAAATCTGTTCTTCCTCAACGCCGGCAAGCTTTAGGGTGCCAGCCTCAATTCCTTCGGGGCGCTCTGTCGTGTCCCGCAGCACGAGGACGGGAACCCCGAGGGATGGGGCTTCTTCCTGGACACCACCAGAATCAGTTAAAATTAAATAGGCACGAGCCGCAAAGTTATGGAAATCAATCACATCAAGCGGCTCGATTAAATGGATGCGCGGATCGTTTCCAAGTACTTCTGCCGCTAATCCGCGGACAACCGGATTTAAGTGGACTGGATAGACAACTTGAACGTCATTTTGCTCGGTGACAATCCGTTTGATTGCTTTAAAAATACGGCGCATTGGTTCACCAAGATTTTCGCGTCGGTGCGCCGTTAAAAGAATTAAACGGTCGCTGCCAAGTTGATCAAGCACATCATGATGGTACTCATCTTTTACAGTTGTTTTCAATGCATCGATTGCCGTATTTCCCGTGATAAAAATGGCTTCCTGGTCTTTGCTTTCTCTCATTAGGTTTCCAGCAGACACAGAAGTCGGTGCAAAGTGCAGATCGGCAATGACCCCTGTAAGCTGCCTGTTCAATTCTTCCGGAAACGGTGAATATTTCTTCCAGGTGCGCAAGCCTGCTTCCACATGGCCCACTGGGATTTGATTATAGTAAGCCGCTAAACTGGCGACAAAGGTTGTAGCCGTGTCGCCATGCACGAGGACGATATCTGGTTTGACCGCTTTCATGACTTCATCGAGTCCCTGTAAACCACGTGTGGTGACGTCAATCAAGGTTTGCCGGTCTTTCATGATATTCAGGTCGAAATCTGGGTTTATTTTAAAACTGGATAAAACTTGGTCGAGCATTTGACGATGTTGGGCAGTGACTGTGACGATTGATTCAAAATGCTCAGGCTGCTTTTGTAGTTCGAGAACGAGCGGGGCCATTTTGATGGCTTCCGGACGCGTTCCGAAGATGGTCATGACCTTTATTATTGGCTCCACCTTCTATTATTTTGTTCCAAACAGGCGATCGCCGGCATCTCCGAGACCTGGCACAATGTAGCCATGTTCGTTTAGTTTTTCATCAAGGGCAGCGATGTAAATATCGACATCAGGATGGGCAGTTTCAAGTGCTTTAACGCCTTC
>JAUZPT010000518.1 GCA_030705745.1 Bacillota bacterium
ACGGAAAACCACAAGATTTTTATTGGAAGCACCAGGAACGTAAAAACTTTGAACGGGGTAAAGTTTTCGCTGGATACGGGCACTAATTATAACAAAAAACTGCAAAAAGAATGGACTGAATATGGGAAAGATGTGTTTGAATTTACAGTGCTCGAGAAACTTAAAGTGAATGAAGATATTAAGTACTATAACGAGAAGGAAGAACTAGAGAAGCTTGAGAGCAAATGGTTAAATGAATACCAGCCCTATGGGGATCGTGGGTATAATTAATAATTGACCTAAAAACATAAACTATAAATTAGCGAGCGGCACATATTTGACATGTTCAATATGTGCCGTTTTTTTAAAAAACAATTATTAGTGTTCAGTTGAGATATGTCCTCTTTCGAAAGCTTTTAGTGATTAAAATCACACTCCCAAACAGTTATTACTTTTATAATAGTGTTAATTCGATGCGTTCGGTGTCAAAATGGGGGCTTCTATATGATTGTCAGCAAAAGAAAATATCTGGAATTGAAAACAGAAAAAAATAAAGTTCACGACCAGCTCAATCTGGTTATAGAAGAAATAGAGAAAAAGGAAGCGATGTATAAAAATTTTATGGAGCAATTCAATTTTGAATTGTCCAATACGATTCGTCAGCATGAAAAGGTTAATGGTCAGCACCATAAGATGGGAGAGCTAGTTTCGAAAATTAAAGAGCGATTTGATAATGTAAATACTCTTAGTCTCTTTTCATTCGAGAATACAAAGGAACTCCACCTGAAAGGTAACCACCTGATCGAATCGGCAGATAGCATGGTTGCCAAATCAGAGGAGGGTAAGGAATTAGTAGGAGAAATGGAACAGTTAATAAAGAAGCTGGGAGAACAGCTGGATGAAACTTCCCTTAAAATGAACCAGTTAAATGAACGTTCCAAGGAAATTGAAATGATTGTTAAAGTAATTAAAGATATTGCAGACCAAACCAACTTATTAGCTTTAAATGCTTCGATTGAAGCAGCAAGAGCAGGGGAACAAGGAAAAGGATTTGCAATTGTTGCCGATGAAGTAAGGAAGCTTGCTGAAAGTACTGCAGCGAGTACCAATAACATAAGCATTCTAACTCAAAATATCCAAAAGGACATACAAGGTACTTTAGTTTCAACGAATACAAGCACCGGACTGATTAAGGATGGAATTACAGTGAGCAGAGATACCTCTCGTAAAATTGATGGCATTTCTTCAGTCATAAGCAATGTTGAAAGTGAAGTGAATGATGTATTAAAGAAAATAGAAGAACAAGAGAAATTTTCCCAAGAGGTCATGAGGGATATGTCTGATACTAAGACGATTTTTGAGGATGTAAATGAAATGATCCTTCTGCATATTGAAGATGCTAGTGTAGTAGATGTAAAATTGGAAGAAGCAATCAAGCAAGTCAGCAGTACGACAGAGACAGTATGGTGCACTAGAACAAATTAATTCAACTGCTTCAAGATTAAATAAACAAGCAACACTTTAACGAAATTAGGCTGAGGTGAACGAGATGTGCGGCAGATTTACGTTAACAGCAACCTTTGAACAACTGATCGATCGCTTCGATATTGAGGCGGCTATGGCAGAAGAATTATATCAATTGAGCTTTAATGTTGCTCCTTCCCATTCTGTTGTTTCTGTCATTAATGACGGAATGAAAAATCGCCTTGGTATGCTTCGCTGGGGGCTGATCCCACCTTGGGCAAAAGATGAAAAAATCGGGTATAAAATGATTAATGCACGTGCAGAGACGTTAACAGAAAAACCAAGCTTCCGCACTGCCTATCAAAAGAAGCGCTGTCTGATCGTGGCCGATTCCTTTTATGAATGGAAGAAAACAGAAGAGAAGAAAACCCCGATAAGGATAAAACTTAAAT
>JAUZPT010000519.1 GCA_030705745.1 Bacillota bacterium
TAGCCGCTTTTACCTTTTATAATTCCACTCATCATTCTCATATCTCTCTTTGGCAATTCTATTAACGTATTCCAACTCTTCTTTTGTTAATTCGTATGGAACCAGCTCGATATCCAATCCCTCAGAAAACCCTTTATAAAAGGCTTTCTTCGCTTCATCCAACGTAATTTTACGAGGACTGATTTCGTTAATGGCGACTGCTTTGCTTTTAAATGCCCGCTGCATCCGTTCCTTTACCTTTTCGCTAGGGTAGTTAAAAAGACTGAAAAGCTTGTCCTCGTCTAAATCGAGCAAAATTGAACCATGCTGCAATATGACACCTTTTTGCCGAGTTTGCGCGCTTCCGGCTACCTTTCGACCTTCAACGACAAGTTCGTACCAGCTCGGTGCATCAAAGCAAACGGCAGAACGTGGGTTTTTCAGAGAGTCTTTTTCATCCTGTGTTTTCGGAACGGCAAAATATGCATCAAGACCAAGCGATTGAAAGCCTCTCAAAATCCCTTCTGAAATAACTCTGTAGGCTTCTGTAACCGATTTAGGCATATCAGGATAATTTTCAGAGACAATGACACTATACGTTAGTTCATGTTCATGGAGCACGCCCCTTCCCCCGGTCGGACGCCTTACAAAACCAAGTTGGTGTTCGTGGACGGCTGCCATGTTGATTTCCTTTTCTACCTTTTGAAAATAGCCGATTGACAGGGTAGCTGGATTCCAGCCATAAAAGCGAATGGTCGGAGGGATTTTCCCTTCACTGTGCCAATCAAGAAGAGCTTCATCCAAGGCCATATTAAATGACGGAGACCCGTTTCCAGAATCGATAAAACGCCAAATTTCTTTTTCCATATCATAAACCCCATTTTTTAATTGAATTGATTTTTTTAGTCTATCAAATTCAACTCTTAAAACAAAGCAAGATGTTTTTGGTATACTAATGGAGTACATATCGAAAAAATATTTTATCAGTACTCTTTACTCATGAAAGGTTCGGCTTTTATAATAAATAAGGTCGAAGCAAAGCTTGAAAGGAGCAAGAAGACGTTGAACACACTCTATTATCTTTTAATCATGATTGTAGCCATTATTGTCTACACCACATTCACCTGGTTCTATCAGCGAAAAATTATCAAAACGCTAACGGAGGAAGAATTTAAAGAAGGCTATCGAAAAGCTCAATTGATTGACGTTCGTGAGCCAAATGAATTTGAAGCCGGGCATATCATGGGATCACGTAACATCCCTCTTTCTCAAATGAAATTGCGTGCGAAAGAAATTCGTACCGATCTCCCTGTTTATCTTTACTGCCAAAGCGGCCTTCGCAGCGGACGTGCCGGACAGTATTTATACCGCAGAGGCTATAAAAACCTTTCCCACCTTAAAGGCGGCTTCAAGCAGTGGAGCGGCAAAGTAAAATCGAAAAAATAATTCAAAATGACCGCTTTTAAAGCGGCTTTTTTTGATCGATAACCAAAGGGCCCGCATCAAGATGCGGGCCCTTTCGAAATTAATTTTTCTGATAGCGTAAAATTGGTTTTCTTGCTGCCTTTGTTTCGTCCATTCTTCCGACCACTGTCGTATGTGGTGCTTCTTGTACAATCTCAGGATTTTCTTCTGCTTCCCTGGCAATCTGGATCATGATATCCACGAATGAATCGAGGGTTTCTTTCGATTCTGTTTCAGTTGGCTCAATCATGATGCATTCTTCTACATTAAGCGGGAAGTAAATGGTTGGCGGATGGTAGCCAAAATCGAGCAGGCGCTTGGCAATATCAAGCGTGCGGACACCAAGTTTTTTCTGACGCCTTCCGCTTAGCACAAATTCATGCTTACAATGTCTGTCAAATGGCAAATCATAGTGTTCAGCAAGCCTTCTCATCATATAGTTTGCGTTCA
>JAUZPT010000052.1 GCA_030705745.1 Bacillota bacterium
AACTAGTCGTCATCTAATGGAGATAGTAACGACGATATACAGCCAGTAAAAAATCTCTCGGAATTGACTGGAGAGATTTTTTATTTAAGCTGTCTTGTGCGGTTTAAATAAGGAGACGATGAAGTGGCTTGGATGTATTTATTCATTGGCGGATTATGTGAAATCGGCTGGGCATATGGTCTTAAATCTTCGAATGGATTCACGGAGCCTATTCCAAGTGTGATGACGGTCCTTTTATTAGCTTTCAGCTTTGTGTTGTTCGCAAAAACGTTAAAAACGATTCCGATTGGAACGGCATATGCGGTGTTTACAGGGATTGGGGCAGCTGGAACAGTGATGGTGGAATTGCTTCTCTACCCTGAGAAGGGCGGAATGGACAAGGTTTTTTTTCTTGCGTTGCTGATCACGGGAATCATCGGGCTTAAATTGACAACGACAGAGGAAACAGCAAAGGAGAACGGATGATGGCGTGGTTTTTTTTAGTGGTTGCGGGATTCGGGGAAATTGGGTTTGTTCTTTTTACCAAGCTGTCTAATGGCTATAAAGTTCATCTTTATACGATATTATCCTTCGTATCCGGCCTTTTCAGCCTGTTTTTCCTGTCGCTGGCATTGAAAACACTTTCGATTGGTACTGGATACGCGATTTGGACGGGGATTGGAGCTGCAGGCAGTGTTGTGCTTGGAATGGTTTTATTTAATGAATCAAGAGAGTGGAAACGACTTTGCTTTATCGGTATGATCATTTTTAGTGTCATTGGCTTGAGATGGCTTGCCGCTTCTTAAAAGAAAGGTTTTTTTCGTTATTCGAAGTGACAATTAGTATTTGAGCAAGCTGTATGTTTCATAAAATGATAATTAGGTAACAGTATAGCTGAAAACAAAAATTCCACTTTTAGTTACGGCTATTTTTTTAAAGTGGTAAAATAAATTTGTTAATGAGCAAAATGAGAACATCTTGAAATAGGATATATGGAAATGTGTGTAAAGATCCAGAAAACTAAGATTGTTACAATGAAAAATGGGGGTTTATGATGAAAACAAAATTGGGGTTACTATATGGCGGCAAATCCGCTGAACATCAAGTTTCACTACAGACAGCACTTGCGGTCATTAAAGCGCTCGACCTGGAAAAATTCGAAATACATCCAATTTACATAACTGTCGATGGACAATGGGTCAAAGGACCACAGCTCGAAAAACCTGTGGACCACGTCAAAGCGCTTGAATTCTCACCTGCAGGAAGACCGTCTGCATCTGCGCTTGCACCAGCATTGTTTCAAGCGGGGAAAGAAGAAAGCGGCAAGATGGATGTTATTTTCCCGCTTCTGCATGGACCGAACGGAGAAGACGGAACGGTTCAAGGTTTGCTTGAGCTTCTAAACCTTCCTTACGTTGGGAACGGCGTGCTTGCTTCCGCAGCTGGAATGGATAAGATTATGATGAAAAATGTCTTTGCCCAGGCTGGATTGGCACAGGTTAAGTATGTCGCTTTTGTACGCAGCGAATGGGAAAAAATGAAGGATGCCGCATATGAAAAGGTGGAATCGGAACTAGGTTATCCTTGTTTCGTTAAGCCTGCAAATCTTGGATCCAGTGTCGGCATTAGCAAATGTACATCCCGTTCAGAACTGGAGGTCGCATTCAGCGAAGCGTTCCAATTCGACCGGAAAATTATCGTTGAAGAAGGTGTGATTGCTCGCGAGATTGAAGTGGGTGTACTTGGAAATGACGAGCCCGAATGCTCCGTTCCCGGTGAAATTGTTCCGAAGAAAGATTTTTATGATTATAAAGCAAAATATGAAGATGGCAATACGGCATTGATCATTCCTGCGGATGTAGCAGAAGAAGAATACGCAACCATCAAAGAAATGGCTGTTACTGCATTCAAGGCACTTGATTGTGCTGGGCTTGTCAGAGCGGATTTCTTTTTAACGAAGGAAGGCAAGGTTTTGATAAATGAAGTGAATACGATGCCCGGATTTACGCCTTTCAGCATGTTCCCGCTGCTGTGGAAGCATACCGGCCTTGAGTATCCTAAATTGATTGAGCGCCTTGTCCATTTGGCCCAGGAACGTCATGCGGAAAAACAAACGATTAAATACACATTTTAAAAGAAGCCTTTGCAAACAGCAGTTCATGTTTGAATATTGCTTCATACTACAACATGGAGACACGGCGATACTGCCGTGTCCGTTCTTTTTGAAACAAAAGGGAGGGTAAGGAATGATCAAGCGAAATTTAAAGCAAGTGGCGGAAATGATTTTTGCAAAAAATGATGCAACACCTTTTGCGGACGTTTGGGTAACGGGTGTATCTATTGATTCCAGAAAAATCGAGAAGGGGAATCTGTTTATTCCTTTCAAAGGAGAACATGCTGACGGACATAAGTATGTGGAAGACTCCATTCGCAATGGAGCAGCGGCCGCTTTTTGGCAAAGCGATGTGCCAAATCCCCCGTTGCACCTGCCCATTTTGATCGTTGATGACTGCTTGAAGGCATTGCAGGAATTAGCGCGCTCTTATCGCGAACAATTATCAGTCAAAGTGGTAGGAATCACGGGCAGCAATGGAAAAACAACGACAAAGGATATGACTGCAGGGTTGCTATCACTGTCATATAAAGTGAAAAAAACAGAAGGCAATTACAATAACCATATCGGTCTGCCATTAACGGTACTTAGCCTGGATGAAGATACAGAGGTAGCTGTTTTGGAAATGGGGATGAGCGGTAGAGGAGAAATCGAATTTCTGACCACGCTTGCCCGACCAGATGCTGTCATCATCACGAATATAGGTGAATCGCATCTTTTGGACCTTGGTTCGAGAGAGGCGATTGCCGAAGCGAAGCTTGAAATTCTTCAAGGACTTCGGGACGGAGGGCTCGCTGTGCTTCATGGCGATGAACCGCTATTAATGGAGAGAATCGAAAAACATAAAGGAAATGTCAGGGTTCAGACATTTGGAAGAAGCCAAACAAATGACATGTATCCAGTAAAGATAACTCAATCCGGAAATGGCAATACGTTTGCGATCAATCAGTCGCCAGGGGATTTTTACTTGCCAGTTTTAGGAACACACAACATATTAAATGCGCTTGCAGCAATGTTGATTGCCAAGGAATTTTCAATCCCTTTTGAAAAAATGGACAAAGGACTCCAAAATATAAAACTGACAAATATGCGCATGGAATTGGTCGAAGGAAAAAACGGTGAAAAAATTATCAATGACGCATATAATGCAAGTCCTACTTCGATGATGGCCGCGATCGATCTTGTTTCAAACCTGTCAGGCTATGATAAAAAAATTCTGGTCCTTGGGGATATGCTTGAATTGGGGCCGCAGGAAGAGGAATATCATCACCATATTGGTGAAAAGCTTCAACGTGATAAAATCGATCTCTTATTTACCTATGGTTCGCTTGGTGGACTAATCGCAAAAGGTGCACGAAAATCCCTCGGAGAAGAACGTGTTTTTGCTTTTACAAACAAGGCCGATTTAATTAAGGAACTAGAAAGCCATGTGAATGAAAAGACCCTCATTCTTGTTAAAGCCTCAAGAGGAATGAAACTTGAAGAAATCGTCATATCGATGCAAAGAAATTAAGTGAACAAGGAAAGAATCTCAACAGTCTAAAAAAAAGTATATAACGATTGAAGTGGAACAATTTTGGGTATAATTTCCCCGAAAGCTTTGTTCCCGGTGGGTGGTGATGAATCATGATCGGTTGTTTATGCCTTCATGGATTTACAGGTGGTCCGGATGAGGTGGGTCCGCTTGTAGACTATTTAAGGGAACATACAGATTGGCTACTCAGTGTGCCTACTCTTCCGGGACACGGAGAGCAGAATTCTTTAAAGGGAATTAACTATCAGCAGTGGGTTGAATGCGCCGAGGAAGAAATGAGGAAATTAATGAACCGATGCAGCTCGGTGTATGTAATCGGATTTTCCATGGGTGGTTTGATTGCGAGTTATTTGTCGACGATCTTTCCAGTCGAAAAGCTCGTCCTGCTCAGCGCTGCTGCATATTATATCAACCCTCGCCAATTAGCATCAGACTTGAAGGATATATTGTTTGATTACTTTCGTGGAAATATCGAAACGAATGAATTATTTTTGCGATATAAAAGAAAGATAATACAAACACCTATTGAGGCCACCATGGAATTTCGGAAGCTCGTCACCTTTATTCGGCCTCTTCTTCCACAAGTGGAAGTGCCGACATTCATCGCCCAGGGAGAAAGTGACGGGATTGTGCCTCCAAAAAGTGCCGATTATCTGTATCAAAGCATCAAGGCAAAGAGAAAAAAACTTGTGTTCATTGAAAATTCAAAACATCTTATTTGTCACTGTGAGGAAAAAGAAGCCCTATTTTCTCACGTGCTCGATTTCTTATCGAGTCAGCACTAATACTTTTCCGCTACTTTTGATGGGGGTTCACTTTATTGCAATAAGTTTGTATTGGTGTTATGATTATTATTGACGTGTCTAAAGCAACGACTAATTAGGGCATACTCCTATTGGAGAATGTTTTTTTTTGCTAAAATAGAGATGTTGCCCTTTTTACGTTTTATTTAAGTTGAAATGGAACTGGAACAAACTTATCAGCACTTAAAACTTAAAATATATTTGGTTATAGATGAAGGAGAATGAAAACATTGACAAAGTTTCAAGATTTAGGAATTAGCCAAGCTACCCTTAAGGCTGTCCTCAAAATGGGTTTTGAGGAAGCTACCCCAATCCAAGCGGAAACCATCCCTTTGAGCCTCCAAAACATAGATTTAATCGGCCAAGCACAAACTGGTACTGGTAAAACAGCAGCATTTGGTATTCCGTTGGTTGAAAAAGTCGATATTAGCAAAGACGCCATCCAAGGGATCATTATCGCTCCGACTCGTGAACTTGCGATTCAAGTATCCGAAGAGCTTTATAAAATCGGATCTGGAAAAAAAGTACGCGTGTTGCCGATTTACGGAGGCCAGGACATTAGCCGCCAAATCCGTTCACTAAAGAAATATCCGCATATTATCGTTGGAACACCAGGACGTGTTCTTGACCATATTAACCGAAAAACGCTTAAACTTGACCAAGTTCATACAGCGATTCTTGACGAAGCAGATGAAATGTTGAACATGGGCTTCATCGAGGACATTGAGTCAATTCTTGCTCAAATTCCGACTGAACGCCAAACATTGCTTTTCTCTGCTACAATGCCTGGACCGATCCAGAGAATGGCAGAACGTTTCATGAAGGACCCTCAAATCGTTCGTGTAAAAATGAAAGAAATGACAGTTCCTTCCATTGAACAATTTTATCTTGAAGTTCAAGAAAAAAATAAATTTGATGTGTTAACAAGGCTGCTTGATATTCAATCACCGGAATTAGCAATCATTTTTGGACGCACAAAGCGCCGTGTTGATGAATTGTCAGAAGCGCTTATCCAAAGAGGCTATTCTGCTGAAGGTATCCATGGTGACTTAAGCCAGGCAAAACGTATGTCCGTTCTTCGCAAGTTTAAAGAAGGTACGGTCGATATCCTTGTCGCAACAGACGTTGCTGCACGTGGTTTGGATATTTCAGGTGTAACACATGTTTACAATTTTGACATTCCTCAAGATCCTGAAAGCTATGTTCACCGTATCGGCCGTACAGGTCGTGCTGGTAAAACAGGAATGGCAATCATGTTCATGACACCACGTGAAAAGTCTTACTTGGCTGTTGTTGAACGTACAACGAAACGCAAAATGGAGAAGATGGTTGCTCCGACTCTTGATGAGGCTCTTGAAGGCCAACAAAGAGCGGTTGTCGACAAAATTGTTTCAACAATTGAATCAAATAATCTTCATTACTATAAAGCTGCAGCACAAGAACTGCTTGAAAACAACGATGCTTCTACCGTTGTGGCAGCTGTACTGAAAATGCTTGTGAAGGAACCAGATACGACTCCGATCAAGTTGACAGAAGAAGCACCGCAAGTTAGAAGAGACCGCAAACCACAGGATCGCAAGCGCAGCTATGATTCACGTGGTGGAAGCGGAGATGCATCACGCCGTAAAAAAGCGCCTTTAAAACCGCGTTCAGGTGAAAAGCGCAGCGGCGGTACAGGGAAACCAAGAACGTACAACAATAACCGATAAACAAAAAGCGTAGTACAACACGTACTCTAGCTGACGAAGAGCATGGACCCCGCGTCCATGCTCTTTTAGCTAATAGGAAAGTATAAACTTTTCTAGTTTATACTTTCCTATCACGCATAAGTGCAACTACGCCTCTGTCTTCGCCCTAAAGGCTCGCCAATCGGCGAGTTTTCTTTATTTTTCCTCAGCGAAAAGGGCATAGTAAAGAAGACAGCACTGAAGGAGTGATGCCTTATGACTATTGTTCGGCTTGGGTACGTGGCAATGAGTATCGAGCTGCAAAATTGTTCTCCATCCCAGACGATGACGTTTGCACAATTTAAACGTCTCAATGACAGGGAAGCTGCGATCCGAAAGCTCGAACGAATTGCTGCTTCAAATTTGGAGAACTGCTTGCGCCTGTTAAAGCATAATGCGGCAAATTCGATTCATTTTTTTCGTTTAAGCTCCCGATTGATTCCGCTTGCGAATCATGAAGAATTATCTGATTGGAATTATCTAAGGCCTTTAAAAGACCCGCTTAAGCGGCTGGGTCAATATATCAAGGAACATCCTTCACGAATCGACTTCCATCCCGATCATTTTGTGGTGCTCAATACACCTCAGGAAGAAACGTTGCGAACATCCTTAAAAACCTTGGCGCTGCATAAAGCACTCCTAAAAGGGATGAATGTGGATACGGAGCATCGCTGTGTTCTCCACGTTGGGGGAGGATACGAGGATAAAGAAAAAGCATTGGAGCTGTTTATTGAAAATTGGGGACTTGTCCCGCAATCGATTCAGAGGATGGTCATGCTCGAAAATGATGATACAACGTTTACGCTGAAGGATACATTGTATTTATGCGAGAAACTGGGCATTCCGTTAGTTTTCGATTATCATCACCACCTTGCTCACCATGAAGACAGCGATTGGGAGAGTGAGTGGGTACGGGTTGTGAAAACGTGGGAATCCTCGCAACTTCCGATAAAAATGCATATTTCGAGCCCGCGTTCCGAAAAAGAATTCAGAGCGCATGCCGACTATGTGGACGTATCTTCTTTTATAACTTTTTTAAACGAAATAAAAGGTACGATTCCGGAGATCCACTGTATGATTGAAGCAAAACAAAAAGATGGTGCATTGTTTAGGCTCGCGGAGGAATTAAACGAGGTAAAGGGAATCACCAGGATAGACACATCAAGCTTCGAAATCTGAATTATTGAAGAGCAGGGGAGTGGAGATAAACGACTTTAAGCATGATAAGAGAGAGAAAGGGTTTGAACAGTAAATAGTCCAAACCCGCCTTATTTTTGCGAAAAAAAACCCAAAATGGTTAAAATTATTATGGTACTCCACAGGAGGATTTTCATGGGAGATGTGTTTTTTATTGCAGGTCCTTGAGAGGAAGCCCAGTTGCCTGCACGCCCGATTGATAAACGAAATTCTTTCTGATTATAATAACTTAGGGTACCTATCAGGAAGCCGATCAATAGCCCGAAAAGATGAGCTGTAAGATTAATTTCCGGCTGCAGAAAGCTCGTTGCCAAGGTTATTACCAATAAAGCGATTATCATATGGGAGTGGTCGCGTGAGATCCAGTGCTTCCGAAACATAATAATAGCAGTATAAAAACCAAACAAACCCAAAATAGCCCCACTTGAACCGGTGTGCGTATATGATAATGGTTCAAGAATAAAAGTAGCGAGATTCCCTGAAACCCCACATAGTACATAAAGGGATAAGAATTTAACTTTTCCCAGCCGTTTTTCCAGACCCGGACCAACGATGATTAAAGCAAAGCTGTTAAATAGTAAATGAGTAAAGCCGTTATGAAGAAAAATGGGGGTAATCAATCTCCAGTATTGGCCTTCAGCAATGTAAAGGTTGACTCCTGAAAAATTCCCGATAAACCAGGAGTTAGGGAAAATCGGAATGACGGAAAAGAGATATAATAAGAGATGGATGAAAATGATAAATGAAATAGCAGGATAAAAGCGGATAAATTCACGAAAGTTTTCAGTTCTAATAAACATAGCAAACCTCCTAACTATTCTCTCTCACCATTATGGCCAGAATTTTTTTGATGAACACTAGTATGTATGCAGAAACTAAATCTATTAGAAGGAAGATGAACGATGATTGAAGGGATTGGCATTGATATCATTGAATTATCGCGAGTAGAAGAAATTTTAAGTAAGCAGAAGAAATTTGCAGATCGAATTTTAACGCCTGCTGAAAAGGCGCGTTTTGAAGAATTGAATGGAAAAAGAAAAATTGAATTTCTAGCTGGAAGATTTGCTGCCAAGGAGGCCTACTCAAAAGCAAACGGAACAGGGATTGGAAAGGAGCTCTCTTTTTTGGATATTGAAATAGAGGCTGATGCATTTGGTAAGCCATTTTTTTCAAAACCACAAGGAAATGCACATCTTTCCATTTCGCATAGCAGGGATTATGCTGTTGCTCAAGTGGTTATCGAGAAACTTGGATCACAGCCCTAAGAATCGTTTCCTGAACATATTGAATAGCATATTCCCTGAGGTTGTCTCATATATTCATAGTGCAATAGGAGAGACAAGGCTGACTAGCCCTTTGATCTGTAAATGAAATTCTTTTATATGAATTTGTTTGACAGGCAGAAAAGGCTGCTTTTCTCCTCCGTATTCAAGTTGAAATGAGACAAAAGGGAGTGAAGGAATGGGAAAAAAGGTATTGCTGTTTTTGGCCGGGCTGATGGCAATCTTTGTCCTTGCAGCCTGTGGAACAAAATCACAGGATGATGTTGTGAAGGGGTTAAATGGGAAGCTAGATAGCTTATCCGGATATAAAGTTAATGCCAAAATGACGTTAAAAATGGGAACCGACCCGCAGGTATATCATGTTGAAATTTGGCATAAAAGTCCGGCGTTCTACAGAGTAAACTTAAAAAATGCAAAAAAAGATCAAAGCCAAATGATTTTGAGAAATGATGAAGGTGTATTTGTCCTGACACCTGCGTTGAATAAAAGCTACCGTTTTCAAAGTGATTGGCCAAAAAATAGCAGCCAGGCCTACTTATACGAATCGCTAATCAAAGATATTATCATGGACAAAGAAGCGAAATTCTCGTCCACTAAAGATTATTACGTTTTTGAAACGAAAACCCGCTATCAAAATAATAAAATGCTGCCTATTCAGGAAATTAAATTGAATAAAAATGACTTATCTCCCGCCGTAGTAAAAGTGATGGATGTCGACCACAATGCGCTTGTCACAGTCGAGTTTGGAAAAGTACAATTCAACGCAAACTTTGATAAAGACGATTTTGAAATGAAGAAAAATATGACTAGAGCGCAGCTTAATTTGCCAACGGTGGCATCTGCAATGGACAAAGCCTTTACGGTTAAATATCCTACTGCAAAAATTGCAGGTACAAAGCTAAATGGGGAAAAAGAAATGAATCTGGAAGATGGCAAACGGGTTGTCCTGACGTACACAGGGAAAAAACCATTTACGCTTGTTCAGGAAAAAATAATCACAAAAACTGCCATGGCAGAGCCGGAATCGGTCATTGGGGAACCGGTAGATCTAGGTTTTACAATTGGAGCAGTTTCCGGTCATGCGATTACGTGGTCACAAAATGGAATTGATTATATGATTGCCTCTAAAAAAATGACACAGGAAGAGTTAACAACGATCGCTCGCTCCGTCCAAGGAGACGCAGTTAAATAAGCTGTGAAACAGGCCGATACAAGGTCTGTTTCTTTATTTTATCCAAATTATATAATATGAAAAAAATGTAAAATTCTTTAATTGCAGGTGTTTTTTCCAAGCAAAATGTGCAATGTTATGTTGGATGCTGTGATATAGTTGTAGTCGTTGAATAAGAAAATAACTTTTGAGGTGATCGTTCGAATGAAAAAGAAATTGCTCATTTTATTTATCACATCTTTATTAAGCGTCGTTATGTTGAGTGCATGCAGTGACAGCTCTAAGACATCGGACAAGTCTTCAACAACAACTACTAAATCTGCTGATACATCGGCTACAACTGGAAAAACAGTTGAAATTAAAGTTATGGCCAAGGATTTTGAATACGACAAGAAAGTAATTCGCGTGAAAAAAGGCGATAAAGTTAAAATCACTCTTCAAAGTGATGATGGCGGACACGGCTTTGCCATTCCTGACTACAATGTAGATATTCAAGGAAATAAAAGTGCGGAATTTACTGCTGATAAAGCAGGAACATTTGAATATCACTGTTCAATCGTGTGCGGTGCAGGGCACCCTAACATGAAAGGGAAATTGATTGTAGAATAGGCATAAAAGATAATTTGCAGACAGGGGCGACGATGCTCCTGTCTTTTTTTCGTAGTCCAATTAGTTTATTTGACAATCGGCTTGAGCAGTTTGATAATCGATATGGTAAACTGAATAAATTAGTATTTTTTCTATTGAAATCAATAAAGTAGGAAGTGGAAAAATGAAAGAGCAAGGCTTTTTCTATAGAGATACATGGGCGGAAGTCGACCTTGATTGCATTTCAGGAAATTTGGCTTCATTTAAAAAACTGCTGCCAAAAGATGTCGCGATTATTGCTGTCGTCAAAGCCAATGCCTATGGACATGGAGATGTTCAGACTGCGCGAGCTGCTATTGAGGCGGGAGCGAAGTACCTGGCGGTGGCCTTTATGGATGAAGCAATCGCATTAAGGGAAAAGGGAATATCAGCACCAATTCTTGTTTTGGGGGCAACAAGGCCACAGGATGTGGCAGTGGCAGTAGAACACAATCTAACGCTTACTGTCTTTCAAAATGATTGGCTAGAAGAAGCCAAAACATACTTGTCTCCTGGCCAAAGTCTCCCTATCCATATTAAAGTGGATACAGGAATGGGAAGAATAGGCGTCCGTGACAAAAATGAACTCCTTCTATTAGAAAGAACCATTCAACAAAATGAAGTTTTTATACTTGAAGGGATCTTTACACATTTTGCAACAGCGGATGAATTAGACGATACCTACTTTCAACAGCAGCTTTCTTTATTCAAGGAAATAATTGGTTCAATGAGCGGAAATCCTAAATATATTCATTGCAGCAATAGTGCGGGAGCACTGCGTTTCCCTGAAGCGTTTTTTAATGCGGTTCGTTTAGGTATAGCAATGTATGGGTTAACGCCTTCTCCTGAAATAGAGCCAGAACTGCCTTTTTCTCTACAAGAAGCATTTTCTCTTCATTCACGCCTTGTTCACGTCAAGAAGGTGCAAAAGGGAGAGAAAGTGAGCTACGGTGCAACGTACGAAGCAGAGGGAGAAGAATGGATCGGCACATTGCCGATTGGCTATGCGGATGGATGGATTCGAAAATTGCAAGGGCAGGAAGTGCTTGTTGGTGGTGTGCGAGCCCCAATTGTAGGCCGGATTTGCATGGATCAATGCATGATTAAGCTCCCTGAATATATGCCAATAGGCACCACTGTTACCTTAATAGGTGTTCAGGATGGAAACTTTGTTTCCGTGAATGAAATTGCGAAGAAACTAGAAACCATCAATTATGAAATTCCTTGTATAATTGCCAGCCGTGTTCCCCGTCTGTATAAGCGGGGAGGAAAAATTGTCGATTTAAAAAACTATATTCTTCAAAGTTAAGTGAAAACCATCCTGTAATTTATACAAATGTACTATGTAATGAATAAAAGATCCTTTTTTTAGCGGATAATACGGAAGAATTGCGTAAGGGTCTTTGCATTGGGCTCATTTAGTGGTATGATAGAAAATGGTAGAAAGTAAATAAATTAATTCAATCAATGATTAGACTTCCAAACAGAGGTGCTTGATGATTGAGCGGGACAAAATGGCGTGTAGTGATGGTGGAGGTGTATGTTTG
>JAUZPT010000520.1 GCA_030705745.1 Bacillota bacterium
AGCAATTATATGCGGTACTTTCAATGCGTTCCGATATATTTGTTGTTGATCAAAATTGTGTTTATTTCGATCCTGATGGTAAAGATATTTTTGCGATACATTTATTAGGACAAGAAAAAAATTCATTAGTTGCTTATATGCGCTTGCTCCCACCAACTGATATTGAAAATTGGTCACAGGACAACGACGTCCTTGATACGTGGTTCAGCTCTGCTCTATGGCCATTTTCAACGATGGGTTGGCCGAATGTGGAGGCGGTTGATTTCAAACGCCATTTCCCAACGGATGCACTTGTAACTGGCTATGATATTATTTTCTTCTGGGTATCGCGAATGATTTTCCAAAGCCTTGAATTTACCGGAGAACGTCCTTTTAAAGATGTGTTAATCCATGGGTTAGTAAGAGACGCCGAGGGACGAAAGATGAGTAAATCACTTGGCAATGGCGTCGATCCAATGGAAGTAATTGAGCAGTATGGAGCCGATTCATTGCGCTATTTCCTATCTACCGGCAGTTCACCGGGCCAGGATCTTCGCTACAGCACGGAAAAAGTTGAAGCGACGTGGAACTTTGCCAATAAAATTTGGAATGCCTCTAGATTTGCATTGATGAATATGGCAGGGTTGACGTATGATGAAATCGATTTAAACGGCAAGAAATCGGTAGCTGATAAATGGATTTTGACGCGCTTGAATGAAACAATTGAAACGGTGACAAGGCTCTCTGCCAAATACGAGTTTGGTGAAGTGGGACGTGCGCTGTATAACTTCATATGGGATGATTTCTGTGACTGGTACATTGAAATGTCCAAGTTGCCGCTAAATGGTGAGGACGAAGCTGCCAAGAAAACGACGCGCTCGATACTGGCATACGTTCTGGATCAAACAATGCGCCTTCTGCATCCATTCATGCCATTTATTACGGAAGAGATTTGGCAGAACCTTCCTCATGCTGGAGAGTCAATTACGACAGCATCATGGCCGGAAGTGAATCCTGAATTTACAGACGCCGAAGCAGCTGCTGAAATGAAGATGCTTATGGAAATGATCCGCTCCGTTCGAAATATTCGTGCGGAAGTGAATACACCGATGAGTAAGAAAATTAAAATGCTTGTTAAGGTAAAAGATGAAGCCGTATTGGCTTCTCTCGAAAAAAACCGTGGTTATATTGAACGTTTCTGCAACCCTGAAGAACTTGAAATGGGAACAGAACTCATAACACCAGACAAAGCAATGACTGCGGTAATTACTGGATTGGAAATCATTCTTCCACTCGAAGGATTGATCAACGTAGATGAAGAAATTGCCCGCCTTAAAAAGGAATGGGATAAGCTGGATAAAGAAGTAGACCGCGTACAGAAGAAATTAGGCAATGAAGGATTTGTGAAAAAAGCGCCTGAAAGCGTAATTGAAGAAGAACGCGCAAAAGAGCGGGATTATTTAGAAAAAAGAGCGTCAGTAGAAGCGAGGATTCAAGAGCTTAAAAGATAATTCTAGTTTAAAGGCGAATCCTAAAAGGGTTCGTCTTCCCTGTATAGGGAGCAAAGATACAGGAGGATCATACGATGTTTGTTACATATGAAGAAGCGCTTGAATGGATTCATTCACGTCTAAGGCTCGGCATAAAACCAGGCCTTAAAAGAATGGAAGTAATGATGAGTATGCTCGGTCACCCCGAGAAGGATTTGAAAACGGTTCATGTCGGTGGAACGAATGGAAAGGGCTCGACGGTTACGTATCTCCGTTCGATTTTGCAGGAAGCAAACTACAGCGTCGGAACATTTACTTCTCCATACATAGAGCATTTTAACGAACGGATTAGTGTGGATGGTATTCCTATCTCGGATCGAGAAATAATGGAACTTGTGAATGTGA
>JAUZPT010000521.1 GCA_030705745.1 Bacillota bacterium
CTATCTTTTTCGTTCATCGCTGAATAGCGAGGGGAATCGGGTAATCCAATTCGCAAATAAAGCGCATAAATGGCCGGAATGGTACTGATTAGCATTGCAGACTGCCAGCCGAATTTCGGAATGACAAAATAAGAAATGATTGCCGCAATCAGCCAGCCACCTGCCCAAAAACTCTCGAGCAAGACGACAATTCGCCCACGCTTTTCTGCCGGGACGCTTTCCGATACGAGAGTAGATGCGACCGGTAATTCTCCTCCCAATCCCATGCCAATAATAAACCGAAAAACAAGGAACACGGTCAATGTACCTGAAAAAGCGGACGCTCCGCTTCCCATAGAAAACAATAATAGAGTTAAGATAAAAACAGTTTTTCTGCCAATTCGGTCAGCCATTAAGCCAAAAATCAATGCTCCCACGGCCATCCCTATCGAATTAATACTGCCGATCCACCCCATTTGTTCAACAGACAAATTCCACTCCACTTTCAATGCCGCAATGATAAACGACAGCATTCCAACGTCCATTGCATCAAACATCCAGCCCAGGCCGGCTATACTCAAAAGCTTTCGGTTTGAAATCTCTTTAATTTTTTTCATTTTATCCTCCTTATTGCCTACATATATATTGCGCTTTACGTATTTTTCCTAATTCAACTCATTCAATTTTAACAACCGTCTTTACACTTGTCACTACTTTGCTTTTTTCTGTATAAAAAAATCGAGGAATAATCCTCGATTTCCGTATTAATTAGAGTAAATTAATAAAGGCCACTTTCAGATAGTCGCCTTCTGCAAACTCCTTAGTGGTTTTAAAATCGCCAGGAAGTGTAAATTCTTCTGCGATTTTATACCGTCTTCCAGTTTCATTGAAAGCCGTATCAATGAAACCTTTAAACTTCTCCATCCCAAACGAACTGCAATTCGTTGAGGCAACTATGGTTCCTTTCTCTTCCGTAATGGCGATGGCTTCTTTTAATAGATTTTTATAATCCTTTTCCGCGCTGAATGTAAATTTCTTCGATCGTGCAAAGCTTGGCGGATCAAGGATAACCAAATCGAACTTCAGCCCCTTTTTCACGGCATATTTAAAGTAATTAAAGACATCCTCGACAATAATCTGATGTTCAAGAGGATCAATGTCGTTTACGCGAAATTGCTCAACCGTTTTGCTGAAACTGCGTTTGGCAAGGTCGACACTTGTCGTTTTCTTTGCTCCTCCTAAAGCAGCAAACACCGAAAAAGCACCTGTATATGAGAATGTATTTAGAACATTCTTTCCATGAGCATATTTGTCACGAATCGTTTTTCTTACCTCTCTTTGGTCTAGAAATACCCCGACCATGGCACTTTCGTTCAAATTAACGGCAAAGTTGACACCATTTTCTTTCACTATGATAGGGAACTTTCCGCGCTCACCCTTAACAAAATCATCTTCCTCAATGTATTTCCCAGACAAATCAAAGCGTTTTTTCTGATAAATGCCTTTATATTTGACCAATTTCTCAAGTGAGTGCAGAATGGCGTCCCGATAATGATAGATTCCCTGACTATACCAGGTGAGAAGATAGTATCCGTCGTAATAATCGATCGTCAAGCCCCCAATGCCGTCTCCTTCTCCATTAAACACCCTAAACGACGTCGTCTCCTCGCTTGCGTAATAAAGCTCTCTATTGTTAATTGCTGCTTTGATTTTCTTTTCAAAAAAAGCATGATCAAACGTTTCGTGTTCATTTCTGCTCAATAACCAACCATAGCCTTTATTTTGTTTTCCGTAATATCCCTTGGCGATAAAGTTGTTTTTTTCATCAACAAGGTTCACGATCGTACCTTCATGTTCGAGTTC
>JAUZPT010000522.1 GCA_030705745.1 Bacillota bacterium
AGTACATCAAAGCAATCGCACCAGGACCGGCATGGGTGCATACAGTTGAATTTGTGTAATCAATATCTTCAATTTGATATCCGGTTTCTTCGAAAATGCTTTCTTGGATTTTTTTTGCAAGCTCCGGTGCATCTGCGTGAGCAATGCCAACGCCTTTAATGGTCCGACCATTAACATCCTCAATAAACTTCTTCACCAAAAACTTCACAAACTGGGAATGGCTGCGCACTTTCGTTACAGGAGAATACTCTGCTCCTTCAAGCGAAGCGATTGGCTTTATATTTAATAGTGAACCGATAAAGGCTTTCCCTTTGCCGATGCGCCCTCCTTTTACAAGGTTTTCGAGAGTATCGACCATGACGTAAAGACGGGAATTCTGGCGGACCGTTTCAAGCCTCTTTACGATTTCCTGTACACCTTTTCCTTCTATCGCCATCTCAGCTGCTTCCATCACTTGAAATGAAAGGGCTTTGGAAACAAACTCCGAGTCGATTACAGTGACTTTTGCTTTTGTCATACTGGCAGCACTTTCAGCAGATCGTACTGTACCGCTCAATTTACCACTCATGTGAATCGACAAGATCTCATAACCTTCACGGTCCAGACGATCATATACCTCAAGAAAAGCACCGGCAGCTGGCTGCGAGCTTTTAGGCAATTCCTTCGATTCACTCATTTTTTTCAAAAAATCAATTGGACCCATTTCCACCCTATCTAAATACGTTTCGCCGTCAATCGTAATAGTGAGCGGGACCATTTCAATTCCATACTTTTTTATATTTTCATTTGACATATCCATTGTTGAATCAGTAACAATTTTCACTTTTTTCATTTTTCCACTTCCTCGTTCATGCACTTCCCCTTTATTATACATTTTCAAACTGCGTAATTAAATAAATTGTGCATCCATACCTTTTTGAAAAAATTTTCACACTACTTTTTTATGCGATTTTGGGCAAACAAAAGAGCATCGGTTGCCCGATGCCCAAAATTAATATTAATTATGCATTATTTTTCAGTTCAACTGTTTGGAATAGCTTCTCATAATCAGGCCATCTCATGGCCCTTTTTAAATAGTCCCTAAAAGAGTAGCTTGAATGGTACTTTCTCTCTCCATAAACGGAAGCAAGGAACGTTTGCAAACGGACTTGGATCATAAAAAAATAAGGGCTATCTTCCTCCAGTACAGGAATATCAATGACTTTAACCTTCTGTCCAACAACATTTTTGAACTCTAGGCTTTTCAATAACAAAATATCAATCCTCTTTTTCACCCGTTTGACTATATTATACATCACATTTACCCCGAAATGTGTCTGATTATGCCTGCAGTATAAAAATAATTTTTGAACTTTTGAAGGGAATCAGCGCCCCTAGTTTAACTAAATCGATTTATTGACAATCGGAACTGGATTTTGCTTCTGGGAATACTTGTTCGCTAATAACTCCAATTGCTGCTTTATGTTCTTCGCACTTTCAGCATCCTGAGAGAATATTCGAGTTAAATCGTGATTGCAAATTGGGCACAACCACGTTCCTGTATTACAGCTGCTGAATGAAGGTTGGTGGCATTTGTTGCAGATTTTTTTGTACATTGAAAGCGCTCCTTTTGTTTATTAATCTATAATAAATAGAACCAGGAATGTTCATTTGTTCATTTGCATTATTTCAATTCCCGATTGTGCCTCTCCCTTAAACCAAAATCTCATAAAACACTTGCTCCAATCGTTCATCTTACTTAATTTTATTGCAATTGGTAGTTTAACATCATTCCATTTTGATATAATATCCTTAATAAAGAACAAAATGAAAGTATAAATCTATAAGAGATAGAAGGATAA
>JAUZPT010000523.1 GCA_030705745.1 Bacillota bacterium
ACTGTGGCTGACTCCCTTTTACCCTTCTCCAAAGGTCGATAATGGCTATGACATTGCCGACTACTATGATATCGATTCAGATTATGGGACGATGGCAGATTTTGATCTTTTTATAAAAGAAGCCCATCAGCGCGGTATGAAGGTGATTGCCGATATCGTGCTGAACCACACCTCTTCTGAACATCAGTGGTTCCAAGAGTCAAAGTCCAGTAAGAACCACCCGAAGCGTGATTGGTATATTTGGCGGGATGAACCGAACAATTGGGAATCGTTCTTTGGCGGCACGGCGTGGGAATACGACGAGGCAACGAACCAATATTATTACCATGCGTTTGCAAAGGAACAGGTCGATTTAAATTGGGCCAATCCTGATGTGAAAAATGCCATGTTTGATGTGATGAAGTTTTGGCTTGAAAAGGGAGTCGATGGCTTCCGACTTGATGTCATCAATTTCCTAAAAGTAAATGATTCGTTTATCGATAATCCGTTTGACGCGGATAAAAATGAACAAAACCATCTGTATGATAAAGACCAAGAAGGAATTTTAACGGTTATTGAAGAAATCGTGGAGTGTGTCCATCAATATCCTGATAAATTCCTTGTTGGCGAGGTGGGTTCTGATGACTTGGACATTTTAAAACGCTATTCTGGGCTGAACAAACTGGATGTTGTGTTTAATTTTAATATTGGAAGTCTTGGAGAGTTCGATGCTGACGCGCTTTATCAGCAGCTGCTCGAGACGGACCGGAACTATGATGAACATCAAGTGCCGACGTTATTCTTTTCGAGCCATGATATGTCACGACATATTTCTCGATTTGGCGGCGATGAGGACCGGGCGAAGCTGGTGGCGACGTTGATGCTTACAGCAAAAGGAGTTCCGTTCCTTTATTATGGCGATGAAATTGGCATGAAAGATTGGATCACTGATGACATTTCAAAAATGAAGGACATCCAAGGGTTGATGGGGTATAAGCTGGCGCTGGAATCGGATAAATGTGCTGAGGAAGCATTGGCGATTGCGAATGAAAAAAGCCGTGACAAGTCACGGACCCCAATGCAATGGAATTCTGGAGAACATGTTGGCTTTTCTGAAACGCTACCGTGGATTACGATTCCGGATGGTGCGTCCAATATTAATGTCGAAGACCAGCAAAATGATACGAAGTCGATGCTTTCTTTTTATAAAAAATTGCTGAAGCTTCGAAAGGAATATTCTGCGTTGAGTATGGGTGAGTATGAGTATTTACGTAATGACGACGGAATGATCAGCTTCGTCAAAAAAGATACTTCTGAAAGAATAGTAGTTTTGTTGAATTTTAGCGAGCAGCCGAGGATGATTGATGTCAACCCGGATGCGGAGCTGTTGCTGGCGACAAAGCAGAAGAATTTAGAGAGCGGAAAGATTTTCTCAAATGAAGCGATGATTATAAAGGAGGACAAATAAGATGGCCGTTTTAACGAAAGGGAATGTTAAAACCTGCGAACAGCTTTTACAGGAATTCACTGGAACACCTACTAATCCGGAGAAAATCATTTTCTCAGGGATTGGTGAAAAAGATGTCTATAATATTTCCGCAGCATTTGAAGATGAAGGGGAGCTAGTGATTGCGGGGCGCGTTGAATCACGTGACAGTGAACATTCGGACGTTTACTTCTTTGTTGAACGAAACGGTGAGTGGGTACCGAGGGAAAATTCACCAGTATTCGCATTGCAGGATCCTTTTTTCACAAAAATAGCTGGAGAGCTTGTTTTGGGAGGAGTGCAAATTTTTCCTCATCCAACGCAAGAAGGGGCGCTTGGCTGGAGAACCGTGTTTTATAAAG
>JAUZPT010000524.1 GCA_030705745.1 Bacillota bacterium
CTGTTTACGATACAATCATTGAACTTGCCGCGGTGAAAATCCACAATGGGGAAATCATTGATCGATTTGAGTCGTTTGCTAACCCACATCATCGCTTGTCTGCGACGACAATTAACTTAACGGGCATCACGGATGACATGGTACGAACAGCACCTGAGGTAGAAGACGTGTTAAAAAGGTTTCATACCTGGGCAGAAGATGCAATACTCGTTGCACATAATGCATCCTTTGACATGGGTTTCCTAAATGTCGGCTACAAGAAATACGGTATGGAAAAAGCAGCGAATCCAGTTATCGATACACTGGAGCTTGGACGATTTCTTTATCCGGATATGAAAAACCATCGTCTCAATACATTGGCAAAACGATTCGATATTGAATTGACTCAGCATCACCGGGCGATCTACGATGCGGAAGCAACCGGTTATTTAATGCTGAAAATGTTGAAGGATGCGTTAGAGAAGGAAATTGAGTTCCATGACCAATTCAATGACAACATGGGGAAAGGAAATGCCTTTCAGAGGGCGCGCCCATATCACTGCACGCTCCTTGCCCAAAATGATGTCGGCCTTAAAAATATTTTCAAGCTTGTTTCAATCTCGCACCTTGAGTACTTTTATCGTGTTCCACGCGTTCCGAGATCCATATTACAAAAGCACCGTGAAGGCATTCTTGTTGGATCTGGATGCCAAAAAGGCGAAGTTTTTGAAGGCATGATGCAAAAGTCCCCGGAGGAAGTGGAAGAAACAGCCCATTTTTACGACTATCTTGAAGTGCATCCAAAGCCGATTTATGCGCCTTTGATAGAAATGGAGTTAATCCGCGACAATAAAGCACTAGAAGACATTATCGGAAATGTAATCAAGCTCGGAGATAAGCTCGGCTTGCCGGTTGTTGCAACAGGAAATGTCCACTACTTGAATGAAAATGACAAAATCTATCGGAAAATACTCGTCAATTCCCAGGGAGGCGCCAATCCGTTAAACCGACACCAACTTCCGGATGCACATTTCCGATCAACGAACGAAATGCTTGATGAATTCGCTTTTTTAGGCAAAGACAAAGCGAAGGAAATCGTTGTAACGAATTCGAATAAAATCGCCGACATGATTGAGGCAATCAAGCCGATAAAAGACGATCTTTATACACCTAAAATTGAGGGTGCCGACGAAGAGATGAGGGAAATGAGCTATTCGATGGCGAGAAGCATTTATGGAGAGACGCTTCCTGAAATTGTCGAAGCTCGCCTAGAAAAGGAATTGAAAAGTATGATCGGCCATGGATTCGCCGTCATTTATCTCATTTCGCACAAGCTTGTGAAAAAGTCGCTTGATGACGGATATCTCGTAGGTTCCCGTGGTTCGGTAGGGTCCTCTCTTGTCGCAACAATGACGGAAATTACAGAAGTAAATCCTTTGCCGCCACACTATGTTTGCCCTTCATGCAAGCATTCCGAATTTTTTAATGATGGTTCCGTAGGTTCCGGTTTCGACCTTCCGGAAAAGAAATGCCCTGTTTGCGGCGAAATGCTCGGGCGCGACGGACATGAAATTCCGTTTGAAACCTTCCTTGGTTTCGACGGCGATAAGGCTCCCGATATCGACCTGAACTTTGCAGGTGAATATCAGCTGCAGGCTCATAAATACACCGAATCGCTATTCGGAAGCGACCATGTGTTTAAAGCCGGTACAATCGCTACAGTTGCGGATAAAACCGCATTCGGTTATGTAAAGAAATAGACCGAGGAGCGCGGATTGAACTTAGGCCCCGCCGAACTCGAACGGTTGTCTAAAGGATGTACCGGTATCAAGCGTACGACGGGCCA
>JAUZPT010000525.1 GCA_030705745.1 Bacillota bacterium
AGTTAAAGGGATTATCCTTTACATCCGCTGTTTCTGCCTTCTTAGGTATTACGGAACCAGCTATGTTTGGTGTAAACCTTCGTTTCCGCTATCCGTTCTATGCGGCAATGATCGGTTCAGCTATCGGCGGGGTCATTTTATCCATTAATCATGTCCAGGCTACGTCGATCGGTGTCGGCGGACTGCCAGGCTTCCTGTCAATCGTCAGGGAAAGCTGGGGAACCTTCTTTATTGGAATGGCTGTGGTCCTTATTGTGCCGTTAGTCATCACATTCATTATCGGCAAAGCGAAAAAAGAAGCATAAAAATAAAAGGATAGTATCTGGGCCACTGCCCAGGTACTTTTCCTGTTAATAGGAATGGTGAAAAAAATGGAACAGCAATGGTGGAAAAAATCGGTCGTTTATCAAATTTATCCGAAAAGCTTTCAGGACACGACGGGAAATGGCGTCGGGGATATCCAGGGGATTATTAAACGCCTTGATTACTTAAAAAAGCTTGGGGTCGATGTTATTTGGTTAACTCCTATTTATGCTTCCCCGCAAAAGGACAACGGATATGATATTAGCGATTATTATGCGATACACCACGAATATGGAACAATGGAAGATTTTAATCAGCTGTTGGATGAAGCCCATCAGCGGGATCTAAAGATTATTATGGATATCGTCGTAAATCATACTTCAACCGAGCATAAATGGTTCCGGGAAGCTCGCAAATCAAAGGATAACCCGTATCGTGATTTTTATATCTGGAGGGATCAGCCTAATAATTGGGAGTCGAAGTTTGGCGGTTCCGCCTGGCAGTATGACGAACATACAGGCCAGTATTACCTTCACTTATTTGATGTCACACAGGCGGACTTAAACTGGGAAAATGAAGAGGTCAAGCGCCATGTTTTTGAGATGATGAATTTTTGGTTTAACAAGGGTGTGGATGGATTCCGATTGGACGTCATCAATTTGATTTCAAAAAATCAGGAATTTCCCGATGATGAAACAGGGGACGGAAGAAAATATTATACCGATGGACCCCGAATCCATGAATATATCCATTTAATGAATAAAGAAGTTTTTTCAAAACAGGACGCGTTGACGGTCGGTGAAATGTCATCGACGACTATTGATAACTGTGTAAACTATACAAATCCTGAGAGGGAAGAGCTGTCTATGACCTTTAATTTTCATCATTTGAAGGTCGATTATCCTAACGGAAATAAATGGACATTAGCAGATTTTGATTTTCTTCAGCTAAAAGAGATCCTTTCCACCTGGCAGGTTGAGATGAACAAAGGCGGAGGATGGAATGCTCTTTTCTGGTGCAACCATGATCAGCCGCGTGTTGTTTCACGTTTTGGCGATGATGGAAAGTACCGTGTCGAAAGTGCGAAAATGCTGGCAACCGCTATCCACATGCTGCAGGGGACTCCGTATATTTATCAGGGGGAAGAAATCGGCATGACCAACCCTCATTTAGAACGTATTGAAGATTACCGGGATTTCGAGAGTTTAAACATTTACCAGTTAAAGCTTGCTGAGGGTATGAGCGAACAGGAAATATTGGGTATCCTAAAGCAAAAATCAAGGGATAATTCCCGCACCCCGGTCCAATGGGATCAAACTGCCAACGCAGGTTTTACAACAGGAACGCCTTGGATTAAGATTCCGGAAAATCATCAAACGATCAATGTCGAGGCTGTTTTAAATGACCAGGATTCCGTCTTTTATCATTACCAAGAGCTGATTCGTTTGCGAAAAGAGCTCGATATTATGACACAGGGGGATTTCCGTCTC
>JAUZPT010000526.1 GCA_030705745.1 Bacillota bacterium
ACCGTTGCAAAAATGCTTGGGATGAGCCCCGAAGCGTTGCGGTATTACGAACGAAAGCGGATCGTCGTCAATTTGGAATCGGACAACGATACCGGATACCGTCAATTTATACGCCATTCCATTACGCACATTATGAAAGCCCGTTTTTTAAGATCGATGGAATTTTCCCTGACGGAAGTCAACGAGCAAAATTCCCAGGGCATCTATCAGGTAAACGACCGCACGATCATCAATGGATCTCCGCTCGAATCGTGGCTGGACACGCTCGATCGACGGGAGCAGCAATTGCGGCTTGAAATTGAACAAAAGGAAAAAATCCTTTCATCGGTGCAAAAATATCACAAGCAAGTCGACAGCATCAATACGCTGCATAAAAAACATCTCATCGAATTCAATCCCGAAATGCTCTACGTCAATTTCAGCAACGAAAACGACGAAATGTTGGGTTCCATCGATGATATTTTTCAGACCAAAAAGTGCGTGGATCTGTTTCCCGTCTCCCGCTATGCGTTTATGTGCTCACGTGACAAACTGCGGTTGGAGAATTGCATCATTAAACACGGGTTTTTGATTCCTCTGCAGGAAGCCAAAAAGGCGGACATCTGCACCGAAGAGACGGTAACCCTCCCTTCCACGCTGTGCCTGCATACCGTTGTCAGCATGAGCGTCAATGAGCTTGCCACGACGAATATGCTCCAAAACGCCGTCCGCTATATCGCCGACCACACCCTTACCATCACCGGGGATGCCTTCGGCATGTGGATTGCCAACGCCCTCGACGGGGACCGCTATATCAAATACTTCGAGGTGTGGATTCCGATTGGGACGAATTGAATGATTCTTCTTCGTCAAACTGATTATTTTACCAGACCTCGGGCGAATTAGAGAAAATCCTTGGATATATAGCAATACATCCTGTTGATTTGGAATTCTTCTTTTTGGATTTCAGTGGGGCGCTTAAAAAGTGGCAGGCATCCTTCTATTTTTATTTTCGGCTACAGAAGACTTCTCATATACGTCACAAAATCCTTCGAGGCAAAAAACTGCAATCGATTGATAATAATTTCATAGTTCCAGTCCATAAACTGTTTGCTACGAATCACGCAATCGATATCCGTGTTTTTTGTGTGCAGGATCAACTCAACATCCATTTCTGCAATATCAGTTGTATCTATGTTGTTAGCAGATGACAACAATTTTGTTGTCATTTGAATTATATCAGCGTCCTTTATTGTTTTCGTTTTAAGTTTTCCGTTCGAAAGCTTTTGAACCACATCGATGGAGGAGACAGTTGCAAGGTCTTCCTTATGAAACTCCTTCATTTGAGCAAGTTCAAATGCCTTTTCATATAAATCTTTGGATGCCGAGTAGTAGAATTTTCCGTTGCAACCGATCAAAATCGAATGATCGGAAAGCGGTCTAAGGAAAAATGTCGAATGAGAATTCTTGGCACTTACGTTCATTTCCAGGCCGACATTGCTCACATCGCTTGGTGCGGGTAAAGTGTAAACATAAATTGGTTCAGCCAATACCAAGTCGATCATTTCGGATGAATCGATGTTCAACGCCATTTCTTTCCCTTTTTCCGCAGGCGTTGACTGGATAGTCCATCTCAATACCATTTTTTCATTTCGAAACGTATTGAGTTCCTTTGTAAGGTTTACGCCCGACACTTGCGACGGGGCGGGTGAGACGGATGTTTGAGGCACCGAAATACCACAACCGGTTGTCAAAGCCATGCATAGAATAGCCTCAAAAACAAGCACAAGAATTCTCTTGTTCATTTTTTTA
>JAUZPT010000527.1 GCA_030705745.1 Bacillota bacterium
GGCCTGAATGGAGCGTACTTGCTGCTTGATCTTAATCAGCAAGGCACCATATTCCTTTTCGTTAGAAAGTGCTTTACTCATGATCTTGTTTACTTTAAAATGATGGAGCTTGAATCCTTCAATAAATTTTCCAGCTCAGTTTTTAATTCAGTAATGTAGGATTCAATTTCAGCCTGATTGGTAATCGTCCGGCGCGGCAGGCTGTATGTTTTTGCCTGAGGTGCCGATAATTGAATGGCATCATCCAGCGCCGACTGATACTGGACAGGCAAGGCAGCGATCTTTGTATTCCAGGTATAAAGTGAAGCTTTTCGCAACTGGTTAAGCAAGGCAAAAGCGTCCAATGATATTATCTCGGGTTTTAATAGCAACTGATGTTTAAATAAAATGTTGTGTTTTTGTTCGGGACTTAATTTGTTGAAATACACCTTGGTCTGAAGTTCTGCCATTTTTTGATCGTATAAACTGATGAAGTTTTCCTTTAGCTTGTTTAAGGCTGCTTTCAGTTTTTCGGTCAGATCAATTAATATGGGTTGAATCGGATCGGGCTCCTGCAAGATCAACCGATTTTCGCGAATAGCCTCGATCTCCTTTTTCAATTGATCCATACCGTCATCACCATTGGTATGATTGGCCAGTTCAGCCAATAATCGCCATTGGGGTTCCCGTTTAATCACCAAATTCTGTTTTTTGCTCCAATCTGTATATTTCGATTTCATGTCCTCCTGTTCTTCCAAAATGCGCAGTAGTCGTTCGTTCCCATCCAGATTTTCGATGTTCTTCACAAACTGAATATTGATCGGCTCCGGCTTAGGGGCATCACCACTTATGATGCCTGCCAGTTCTTTTAATTTATACAGGAAAGCATTGGAATGTAAAAACTCCTCTCCCGGTTTGCACGAAATACCTGCATCCTGGTATAATTTCCGTAGTTGAATTTTATCGGAAGCCGTCAAGGTGTGCACTTCTTTCTTAAATACCGCGTTCCCTATTTTAGCCTGATTGATATTAGGCTCCGGAGTAGAGATATCCTCTGTATTTCTGAGTAGGACAATCATGGCGTCAATCGCATCCTGACTCCATCCATAGGGCGCTTTCATGAAATTGTTTCGAATTTCTTTACCTTGTTTGGCATTGTTACCGATGAAACGTAATATTTCAACAGCAACAGGATGATCTTTCGGTTCTTTCTCCCAACCAATCCTTTTCAGGGCATCCGGATCTCCTGACAATGCTTTCGTTAATGCCTTATCCCAATCTTTATAATCGCCTTTGCTTTTAAATTCAGGAAATTGCCTGTCGGCAATACTATTTAAGGCATTTTCAATATTGTCCCGTATATTGCCTGTTTCAACTTTATTTCCACCGGCTAAATAAACTAAACCTTCTGTACAAATTTTAATAATCAGTTCTTCTATGGCTTGCTTTGCTGACTCTTTGCGGGTTTCCATGCTTTTTTTAGCTTGCTCTCCTTCTGGATTAGAAGGTAAGCCTTTTGCATTCAGCGTTAATTCGGCAGCCAGATATTTAATAATCTCACTCCTGAGTTCAGGATCCCGGAATTTTTTTACAAAAACATAACCTAATGGGGCATCAACGCCTTCAGCACGGATTTCATTCAATACGATGGATTCATTCTCGAACCAACCATCACGAATCCATATATTTAGTTTAACATCAGTATTCGGTCTGGTTTCTTTATCCCAAATATCAAAATCTCTTTTTTGTCTTGAAAAACCATGTAGAATATTGATGGTTTTGGTTTTATCTTTAAAGAAAGCAATTA
>JAUZPT010000528.1 GCA_030705745.1 Bacillota bacterium
TCGGTCTCAGGTTTTGTTGTAACGAATTCTTTGACCATGCCACAAATAGAATCCAAAAGCTCAATTTGATCATCACATACGGCAATTTTTAGCATAAAACACCTTCCTGGACGGTAATTGATTTATACTCCAAATGCAAACTGTAAACACCTTTACTTTAAGTGAAAAAACGGGTCGTTTAAGTGATTCGAGCCTATTATGACGTATTTCAGTGGTATACTCAATCAGTTCGTTACTTTTCCATAAATCGACATTTTATTGTAATTGTCGATCCATAAAGTTCTAATCATTATATCTTATTGAATCCGCAAATGAAAGTAAAGGGGGGAAATTAAATAATCTCCTACTATTTTGTGTGATTATAGGAGATTACCCAAAATCATCGCTTAAACAAAATTGGGCGCTTCGTAAATTTTTGGAAATAAAAGAATCGCAAATAACTATTTTAAGGAGATTTTTTATGAAAAAACTACTTTCCGTTATCCTGGCAGTTGTTATGACACTTGCATTTGCTGGCTGCGGCAGCGCACCGGTCACTTTGGCTTCTGTAACCACAGCCCAGGGGGTCACAATTAGCCTTCCGAGTGATATGGTTAAAAAATCCGATGTACTTTACGGAAGTGATAAGGGCGATGCCCTTTCAACACAGACAACCCCTTCTGATCCGTCAACACCGCTTTCTGCTTGGGATGCAGAGGCTGTTAAGACTCTCTACGGGCAAACCTACACCGAGGTTACGGTTACAAGTTTTGAAAAAGACAAGACTATTAATGGCAATACGGGCTTTTATGCCTTCTTTACAGCCAAAACCAAAGATGGTCAAGATAGAGGCGGAGCCATCGTTATGCTTACCAACGGCACAAATGATTACATATTCAATCTCCTTTACCGTGGGGATAATGCAAAGGGAAGTCTTGCAACAAATATTCAAGCGTGTATAGACAGCATTCAGCTGCCGACTAAATAGTCGAAGCTAGAATCACTCTGTGGGTCATTCCTTGCCTATTGGTTTTAGTACTATGTTCAAGCAAGCCCGGAAAACACCATGTGTTTTCCGGGCTTGCTGATTTAATTTATAACGTGAGAATTCCTCTTTTTTCATAGCTGTGGTCATAAATATCCTCATATGTAATACAAAGGGAACAGCCATTGAGAGTCTCTTTTAACTGGGTCATTTCGCCATTATTGGGAGTGTCGGTCGTATACCGAAGTAGGTTGAGCTCGCCCAGTGACGCCAAAACATATTCTTCTGTATTCTCCTTGAATACCGTGTGCTTTAATTCTAAGGGCAAAGCATCTTTGAGCGAGACGCCCGCTTCAATCGGGTCGTCCTGATTTTTTAGCAGAAGGATTTCTTGAATCCTCATAGGGCCCATGCCCGGGTTCTGAATGCTTATACTTAGCTGGGTGTCGGTAACGTTTTGAAGTAGGTTGCAAAAGGGTCTGACGCTTTTGCGGTTGTGGCTACGGCCAAATGCCATGGTCAGCGAGGAAAAAATGATCGTCCCTAAAGCCATGATTGCCGTCGTTATGAATAGCGCAGTTTCAATATCCAAGACTTTTGACTTCCCTTCTATTATGTTGCGTTCGGGTCATAAATTATTGCGCCATGCGCGGCTGTTAGTAATTACTTGTTTTTGGTATACCAGAAATCACAACAATCACCGCCAGCCACAAGGGTTTTCGTGCGCGTAAGGGTGGCGTTCATGTGTTTTGCCATTACATAGTCGAATTTGCAGA
>JAUZPT010000529.1 GCA_030705745.1 Bacillota bacterium
ATCGAAAGGGCTTATCTTGAAGGGAAAATTGGATTCAGAAAGCCTGTTTCCTGCCACCTTTTCCCCATTAGGATCACCGAATACAAGCGTTTTGATGCGCTGAATTACCAGCAGCTGGATATTTGCGAAGGAGGCCGCATTTGCGGAAAGAGAAAGGGCTTGCCGCTATGGCAATACTTGAAGGAACCCCTCATCCGGAAATACGGACCAAAGTGGTACTCTTAACTTGAAATAGCTCCGAAAGTTTACGAACAAAAAGAAACTCATGAATAATGGTAGACTCTTTAGGTTATACGGATCGTACTTTTATCCGGCAAATCTTCATGTTTAAGAGCATTTGTATCAATCATACAAAAAATCATATTGCCAAAAAAAAGCGGTCTTGTTCAGATCGCTTTTTTTGTATCAATTTATAAACCGTTTATCCTATTACAATCAGGAGATCTCCTTCCATAACGGAGTCACCTTTTTGCTTCGCAATTGATAATACTGTACCAGCTTTATCAGATTCAATGTTATTTTCCATCTTCATAGCTTCCAGCACCAAAAGGCGCTGACCAATTTTAACAGTATCTCCAACTTTAACCATAATATCAAGTATAGTTCCTGGCAGAGGTGATTGAATATTTCCGCCACCTTTGGGAGCTGAAGGATTTCTTGTTTTTGCAACAGCAGGATGAACATCCGTGGAGGGAACAGAAACGCTTCGTACCAATTTAGGAGTCTTAGAAATCTGAGCGCTCATTTGTACTTCCACATTATATTTTACACCATTGACGATGACTTCAGCATTGTTTTCATCAACACTGGCAATCTCAGTCTCATATTGATTCCCGTTTATGGTAAACTTAAATTTTTTCATTTCAAGAGCCTTTTATCTTGGTAATTTTCTTAATCCATATATTTTCGAACTCCATGGTGAATAAGTCCGCGATACTTTTATCATGGTTATCACCGGATTTTCCTGATCGTGCAATTCATTGCTGTATAAGTATAAAGACATTGCAATAGCTGCACGCACTTCACCTTCCTTTTCATTATTAGGACTTACTGGAACTTCAGATTTTATTTCCTCAGCCTGAACCGTTTTTTTATCCTCTCCTGCCATTAATTTACCGAAATATTTAAAGGCCACAAGTAGAATAATCAAAATGGCAGAGACAATTATAATAGAAGTTCCCATTCCGCTCTGGTTATAGACAACCGCATTTCCAGCACCGGACTGATTTGAGTTTGTTACCAAATTCTGAGAAAAGCCTGGCGCCATGATCCCCATCACGGCAAACGTGGACAGGGATATTTTCAACAAACTACCTATTCTCTTTGTCATAATAAAAGCACTATAACGGAATATTTGAATGTTTTTTAGCCGGCATGGTATCCTTCTTGGTTGCCAAAGCCTGTAAAGCCCTGATTATACGGAAACGGGTATTTCTGGGTTCAATGACATCATCAATGTATCCAAATTTCGCCGCATTGTATGGATTGGCAAATTCGTTTTTGTATTCCTCTTCGGCATTCTTTATAAATGCTTCACGTTCAGCTTCGTCAGTTATTTTAGCGATATCCTTGTTGTGCAACACTTCAATGGCTCCCTTAGGTCCCATTACGGCAATCTCAGCCTGCGGCCATGCATAATTAAGGTCTCCGCGAAGATGCTTTGAACTCATCACACAGTAAGCGCCACCATAAGCTTTACGAAGAATGACGGTGATTTTAGGCACTGTA
>JAUZPT010000053.1 GCA_030705745.1 Bacillota bacterium
CGAAAGACATTGAAAAGAACATTGGGAATCCGGATTTTGATCCTTCGATATTAGCATCCAATATGGCGATGAGCAGGATGCAGCTCTACAGAAAAGTTTCTGCACTGACCAATCAAACTGTTTCCCATTTAATCCGTACCATCAGATTAAACAAGGCCGCCCAGTTACTGATCTCAGCGGATATGCAAATCTCTGAAATTGCAGTATCGGTTGGATACCCCGAGCCCTCTAATTTCACAAAAAGTTTTATCCGGCAATATAATCAGACTCCAAGCCAATTTATCCGTTCTCACCGTAAATAAATCTGCGCGTATTCTCCCGCCTGGATGAGTCTACCGGTCAAATAAAGCGCTCTGCGCACCTGGATGCCGAAAGAAGATCGAATCTTCTGTTTTCTGGCGCGTTCTTACGGTTAAGAAGGGATCCTTCATTTTTGAAAAAACCGCCCAAATATCTCTTTCGAACCGTTTTATAACCTAGCCAGACAATGGTACCCGCCCAACTCATTTGATGGTCCTCCCGGAGGGAACCCCAATAGCCTTTCCCCGCATTTTCAAGCTGAAGCTCCATTCATCCAGGCCGGAAATGGCCGATGCTTCAACCCCAATGTTTATCGAAGACTTAGAGATAAGCCGGGTATAACTTGGGTATAATAGGGGTATGATATGGGTATAACTTGGATTTAAAACCCGAATTATACCCAAATCATATCCTGATCATTTTCTTGTCATATCCATATATTATCTAAGTATTTGGACTATATTTACATCAAGATATTTCGTTTTTTCGGTAAGGATCATGGCTGGGCGCCCGGAACGGAAACCATCGACCTTTCACTCGCTGCATCATTTGGCGATCAGGCCATTCCGCCAGCCGATGCAACAGTCTTGATGGGATTGGGCATCGAATTTTACTAAAGATTGTCCAATCATTCTGTCTCATGGGCCAAGGGGGATGGGACGATGACATTGATTGACTGTCTGTAGGGGGTGAAATGGATGTCCGGAAATGGATTAAAAAAGGGTGGGAACCTTTATCCACGTCCTTTTATTGACCGGGTTCTTTAGCTTGATCCAAAGCCCTGACAAGTAAAACACTTGTGGATCGTCGAAATATGATTAAATGAGAGGGTTATATTAAGAATCTACATAAGTGGTCTAAAGAATTGGGAGTAGCATATTATTAGCTCAAACTATTACGCTTTCTGCTTAAAAATATTCTGTGATACGATCCCTTTAAAACTGCTTGTCTTTGTTACTTGATCGTGGGGGATTAAAACATATTTCCATGGCTTACCTTCGTGTTCAGCGGTATACCCTGATGCATAGTTACAATACTTCAAAGCAGCCAGAGCCTTTGATTGAATCTCATTCAAATCAACATCATTGGCTTTTTTTGTTTCAATCAAATAGATACAGTTAGCGGTTTCTGCCACAAAATCAGGTTCGTAAATTTTACTATTGTGATTCCAGTATATACGAAACTGATCTGGGGCAGGCCTTAACCATTTTAATACTTCTTTATCATTTTCCAAAATATAGGAAAGTGTTTGTTCTGTCCTGCTGTCAAACTTGTATTCAAAGTGACAACTTTTCTCAAAACCTCTGAATACATATTTAGGCACTAGAACGGCAGGAAAGCTATCATCCCTATAACCTTTAATCCCATCATTTTTGAGTGAGGTAAAATGCCACTCTTTAATTTCGGTGAATGGTTTCACATTGGGTTTGATATAAGGGGGTTCATTCAAATGAAAGTGATCCATCATTTGCAAAAAAATCTTTTTGGCTATAAAACCACGTGACTGGAAAACGATTGTTTTTAAATCATCTCCATCTTTTAAGTTGGCTTGTAATTTTTCAACGGCTTGCCTGGAAAGCTTGAATAACAAGTCAGCATTGGCATCATAATCAATTTCTGGGTTATTGATGAGTTCTGAAATTAATAACTTAACAGGACTGCCAAAGCTCACTCCTGCTTTTACTCCAATCACATCATAACTGTTATCTTTCAATCCAATTCTTACAATTTCTTCATTCAATTGCTCATAAGAAAAATCTTTGCTATCTAAATCAAAATCATCAAAACTTGCCGTTGTCTCGCCCTGCACTAAATCCATTCTAGGTATTTCAATAATATTCTTCTTGAAATCTGACACGAACTTTTCATATAGTCCTTCTGCCTCCTCAAATATTTGATTGGCAAATAGATTGCCTTGGCCGGTACTTAATTCATATTGCACCGCTTCCATTACCTGTTTTTTTACTTCTGGTTTATTTAAGTCATCAACTTTTTTTACCTGAGAGTTGGTATTGAAAAATGGGATTACACTTATCAAAATTGATTTTGCATCAACTATATTTTGTTGTTTCCGTTTTTGTGTAGTATCCTGAATGTTATTTACTGCTTCCTGTTCTTTTTGCAAGTTCAGTACAATAGTGTTTTGTGATGTTACAACTTCTACTCTTTCATTTAGTTTAGCAGGATCAATTTCCACAAACTTCAATTTACTTAAAATGGAATTGGGGTCCTGGGCTGCAGCAAGTACTCTATCGAAATTATCGTGTGCAACTACTGTAAGTTTGTCCACTTTTTCGTTTCCGGTTCTCTCCCCGTTAAATGGCAAACGCAATCCTCTGCCAATGGTTTGTTCGACCAATATTGATGCATTAGCTGCTCGTAAAGGAACGATTGTATATAGGTTGGTCACATCCCACCCTTCTTTAAGCATGTTCACATGAATTACTATTTCAATTTCATTCTCTTCGTGCTCTAATGAAATAAACTGTTGTTCGATCAATTCTTCATTTCGGGTAGTGCTGTCTATCTGTAATACTTTCTCTGCAAAGGTTCCCTCATAAAAATCGCCTGAAGTAACAAAGTCATAGACAGATTTAGCATGAGTAGTGTCTCTACACACAACCAATATAAAAGGCTTAACTATTTTTTTGCCAGTTCTTTTTGCAAAGAGTATTAATTCTTGCTTTGTATCTTCATGGATGCTAACGGCATCTACTAATTTTATTTTTTCAATTTCTTCTTCGCTTCTTCCATGTGTCGTAAAATCCATTCGTTTTGCTATGGTTGGATTTTTCACATACAATCCATCGGCAAGTGCCTGAGCCAAACTATATTCATAGACTACATTTCTAAATTGATTTCCTTTTTCATCAATTGGTGTAGCTGTTAATTCTATTCCAAGGATTGGTTTCAATTCATTGATGGCTTCTTTGCTTTTATCGGCATGGTAGCGGTGAGCTTCATCCATCAAAATCACCAGGTCGTTCAGGTTGCTAAGATAATCCCAATAGCTTTGTCCCAGATACTCCGAAAGCCGTTTAATCCTGGGTGCCATGTTTTTGCCCCCTTCTTTGGTTGGCTTGATTTCTCTTGAGAATTTTGAAACATTGAAGATGTTTATTCTTATTTCAGTTTCGCTGAATAGCGAACTGACCTGATTGTAATTATCCCCTGTTATAATCACCGGTTTGTTGTGTACAAAATCGGCTATGCCATTGAATACATATTTCGGGTTGCTGCTGTTGCCAAAGTCTTCGATCAGTTTGTTGTAGATGGTGAGGTTAGGGGCTAATACAAAGAAGTTTTTGATCCCTTTTTCTAAATAGAGGAAAGCAATGCAAGCCCCCATCAACCTTGTTTTGCCCACTCCTGTGGCAATGCTGTAACAGATAGAGACAAAATCTCTCTCGAAATCTGTGCAGGTTGGATATAATGTCCGTACTTTTTCCAGTTCTGTTATCAGGTCAACCTCTTTTTTTAATTCTAATTCCCCTGAAAGATGTGCTAAAATATCTAATGCCTCTTGTAAAGGTTTACGAAGCGATAAACGCTGTTTTATATTTTCGGCTATTGGGTTCATTATTGATCTTCATTTATAGATTTAGCTATTTCAATTGAACGGTGTAGTTTTTCTAAGAACCATTGTTTTGAAGGCAGTTCGGAAAGGTATTGGGCTACTTTTATTTCATCTTCATCCAGCATTCAACAGTTCTATATGTTCGGTATTGCCTTCACTGCATAGCAACAGACCTAAAGGGGTGTCTTTACCGGTTTGCATGTCATGTTTTTTAAGCCAATTTAGATGCAACGCCATTTGTCCCTTATAGGCAGGCTTGAATTTTCCCGGTTTTAATTCAATGGCAACAAACTGGGTCAAATGGCTACAGCTGAATTGTTGCGACTGTGTCGCAACAATTTCAGTTCCATATGTTGCCCGTTTATTTTGTAAAATATCCTTATTAATCACGGCGCCAATATTCCAATATAATTGTGAAACTTTGGCGTTTAGATAAACGGCGGTTTCAGCCCTGGCTGTTTCTATCAATGAGACAATGACATGGTATAATGTTTTTTTTATTGGCTTGCTCATGATTGTTCATTTTGTCAAAAAAGTTCTGTTTGGTCTTTATCTTTTTGCTTTCCGGTTTTTGTTTTTTTCCGGGTAGTTTCCTCTATAATTATTTCATCATTTTCAGTTGTATCAATGTCTGTTTCATCGTGTGGGAGATTGACAATATTGAATGAGTAGTCATCTCTTACAAATTCACATCTGCCATAAAGCATTTGGGGGATTTTTTTGATGGTGATGTTGGTATGCCTTCCTTTACATTCTGTATTAAAGCCTTTGCAGCAAATCAACAGACTTTCGTTGGGTTGCATCTCTTCTGCAAGCCTGTCTGTCATTTCCACGGTGACGAATTGGGTTGTAGTGAAGATGAAATCTTTTTCGCTGCTTTTGCCCTGTTTCCAGTAAACGCTTTCATCCGGTGCATACCGAAAACCTTCCTGTTTTGCCATGGCGGCTGCCAGCATGTTGGCATTATAGGCGGGGTTTATAATTTCATTACCGTATTTGTCTTTTTTAATAAGTGAAGGTGCAAGATTGTAGAATTTAAATCCTCCCCCACCTTTCCATTTTATTGCTTCAGTTATTCCGCCTTTATCTATGCCACTCACTACTTGTTTTAATCTTGGCAAACAATGGGTAGTAGCATGTTCTCCTAATTCAATACCTATCCACTTGCGTTTCATTTTATGGGCTACTGCTGATGTTGTGCCACTGCCTAAGAAACTGTCAAGAACAATATCGTTTTCTTTTGAAGCTAAAAATAAAATTCTTTCAATTAGTCTTTCAGGTTTAGGAGTGGCAAAAACGTTTTTTTCATTAAACGCCTTTGTTTCTTTTTTTGCATCTTGATTATCCCCAACTTCGGTTCTGAACCAAATAGTTTTAGAAACAGACCCATCTTGAACTTCAGTTAAGAATTTTTTTACTGAGGGTACATTATTCCCCGTATTACCAAACCATATTCTATTATCGTTTACCAATTCTTTAAACTTACTTTCAGATGTAACCCAACACCTACTTTGTGGTGCCTTTACAATCCGACCAGAAGGTAATGTAATAGGGTAATCATTTGATTCAGAATAAGTTTTTACAGAAAAGTCAGTTGCTTTCCAAACGCCTCTTGAATCATTATCAGGATTTTTGTATCTATCGTTCATTGCATCTGTACGAGGTAACATATAAGGTCTCCAAATTTCTTTTCTTTTTGCATATAGAAGAATATGGTCGTGACTATCGCTTAACCATTTAGTGTCATTTTGTGGTGAATATTTCTTCTCCCAAATAACATTACTCACAAAATTTTGCCTCCCAAATACTTCATCACATAGCACTTTTAAATAATGGCACTCATCATCATCAATACTAATCCAAATGCTTCCATCGTCCTTTAATAGCGTTCTTAAAATATCTAATCGTGGTTTCATTAAATTCAACCATTGTGAATGTTCAATACCATCATCATAATGTTCAAAGGCATTACCTGTATTATACGGAGGATCGATATAAATGCACTTTATTTTACCGGTATAGTTTTGTTCCAATGCTTTCAATGCAAGCAAATTATCTCCATGGATCAACATGTTTTCAGTCTTAGCATCACCAAAACTTTTACTGGGGTCTTCTATTAAAATACGGGGTTCTAACTTGGGTTCATTTCCTTTGCCTATCCATGTAAGTTCGAGTTTTTGTAATTGCTTTGCCATTTTTATTGTAGTCTGTAACTTGATTTATAAGGTAAGATGATTAATATGCTTGATATTATACTTCATCATTTTTGCCTTTTAGTTTTTTCTTAGCAATATCTTTATCGGCAGATTTCACCTTGCGTTCTAATTTTTTAATGTCTTCTTCGGCCGGTAATTGTTCTGGTCGAATGCTGCTTTTCCCCAAAATGCTTCTCACATCTAAATTATTTTTCACATGTTCCTCCGTAATCCTGGTTTCACCTTTCATGTCTTTTTTCTTTACATTGAAGTTGGTGATTTCAGTTGCAAATTGTTTTGCAGAAATAGTAATGGTGGGTAAAAAATCGGCCAATGGTCTTTTATCATCAATGCCTAATTTCTTTTTCATCTCATGAGTGTTATAACCGCCAAACAAGGCCGAATCACCTTTGCTACGGATTATGGCAAAGCCTTTGCTGTCAACCCCTCTTTCGTAAATGTTTTTTGATAATTCCGTTTCGGTAACAGCCAGTTTTTCTCTTGCCTGTAAGCGTTCCATCAGCAGGATGCGTTCTTCCAACAATTCCTGCTTACGGGTTTGAATGGCGAAATAGCTTTGGGCAAAGGCTATTTGTTCTTTCTTTGGGTCGCCATTTTGAGCAATAAGATAACAGGCATAGCGGGTAAGCATGATATCGTCTATTTGCTTTTCAGCACCTTTTGGCATAGCGATCGTTTTGCTGACATCAGCAAAATGATCGAAAACCTCATTGCCTGAGGTTTTGCAAGCGATTTTTGCTTTCTCAATGACATTTAAAAAATTACGCCATTGAGTATATTCTAATAACTCTTGTAATTCACGTGCAAGCCAATATTCTACACCATCTTTCTCGTAGGTACACTCTTCAAAGGTTTTTTTGAGTTTAGATATCGTTTCTTTTTCCATTTTATTTCTTTTTACCCAAGGTTATCGTTTTGCTGACGTCAGCAAAACGATCAAAAAACTTGACTAAATAACCTTCCACCTTATAGTAAATAATTCATTTTCCGTTGTTTGTTGCTTTAAACGTTGTTCGATTTCGTCCAATAAATTGTCTTTTTTTTTCTCAATGTCGTCTTCATTCTGATATTGGTTGTATCGCTTTTCGGCTAATTTCTTTTCAAGATCCTTAATAATTCGTTGTTCTTTGACCTTCTGTTCAAGGTTCAATAGTTTTCTTGCTTCGGTCTTGCGGGTCTTAATTTCTTTATCCAGTTCTTTAATTTCAAATTTAATACTATTTCTAACGTCATCACTCCATTTTTCTAATTTATCTACTTCTTCATCGAAAAAAGAGTGGTTGCGATTACGGTTTTCTTCAATAATGCCTAACTGCTGGGCATAATAATTTTCTTTAAACTGCTGCTTTATTTCTTTACTACAGGTAAATGATTCATCAGAGGTTTTGGCTTCCAGGGAAAACAGACGTTGGCATTGTTCGGGTTGCAAAGTGTTTCCATCATCATCAAAGGCAGCAAACAAAATGTGGTCTTCCATTTCAAAACTGGAAATGGAAATTTGCTTTGCCTGAAGCCAACCTTGTTTTCCTATCAAGTCTTCCTCTATTGATATCTTCTTTTCGTGACCGGAATAATCAAAGACCAACTCTTCTATCGGCAATGGCTCTGTTTTGCATTGTTCAATCACCATTTGAGCGAGAGGATGGCCAACACGATACAGGTTTTCATTTGACAATAATTCAGTTGCTTTATTTTTTTCGCCAATGTTCTTTTTGCCAACTTTATAAAAGCCTTTGTGGATGGGTAAATCTGGGAAAGGATTTTGATTGAGATAAAAACCATTGTCGGAACCGTTGAATGTGGCATAGGGTTTTAAATAATATTTAGTGAGTTGCCACAAAATATTTTCAAATTTGTTCAAATATTCGCTGCTTTGCTGAAGATTAATTTTTAGTTTTTCATGTACTTCTTCATCAAAATGCTCTAAAAGTTTTTTCCGGGTCATGTCAATACCGAGCTCAATTTCGGACTCCATTTCCTTTTGCAAGACATCAAAAGCCAGTTTTATGTCTTCGGTTGTACGGCAGGTTTGATAAATCTTCACTATTCGTTTTTCGAAATCAACACCGTTTTCAATCGCTCCTAACACTTCATCGCTGGCGCCAAACACACCATCGAACAGTTGAAATTTTTCGTCCAGCAATTGGTAAACTCTTTGGTCCGCTGCATTCGAATTGTTCAAAAAATTCACTACCACTACATCGAACTTCTGTCCGTAACGGTGGCACCGGCCAATGCGCTGTTCAATACGTTGGGGATTCCAGGGTAGATCGTAATTAACGACCAACGAACAAAACTGTAAATTAATACCTTCTGCAGCTGCTTCGGTTGCAATCATTATGGTTGCTGTATCCCGGAAATAATCAACCAAAGCAGCTCTCTTATCTGCTGTTTTTGAGCCCGTAATTCTGTCTGTACCTTTATGGGTTTTAAGCCATGACTGATATATCTGATTACTTTTAGGGTCATTGTTGCTGCCATTGAACAAAACAATTTCATCCTTGTAACCTCTAGCCTCCAGATTGTTTTTTAGATACTCCTGAGTACGGGTGCTCTCAGTAAAAATAATTGCCTTGCGGTTAGCTTTTAATTCTGTCAGTTTTTGAAATGCTTTTTCTAATGCAATAAATAAAACTTCTCCTTTGGAATTTACATGAATTGATTTTGCTAATGTTGTAAACTCATTCAACGCATCAATTTCTTGTCTGATTTCATTTAATTCATCCGATGTATAAATTCTGATCCCTTTAGTTGCCTCTTCTTCTTCCTCATCAATCCATTCGTCTTGCTGCTCTTCATATGTTTCATAGTTCTCATTAAAAACCAAATCTATATTGAGTTGTAAAGATTCCTGTTCGGTAATAGTCTTGTTCAGCTTATCGGTAAGACCTTGTAACGTAACAGAAATTGCATAAGAAGATGATGCCAGTAATTTACGGAGTATTAAGGTCATCAATGTTCGCTGGCTAGGTGGCAACGCATACAGGTTGGGCCGCTGCAAATATTCAGAAACCAGGTTGTATAGCTGTTGTTCATCTTCTTGGGGCGTAAATTCCTGTAAAATACAAGATCGGTTGGTATAGTTGATGTATTCTAAGACCTGTCTTCTGAGTGTACGTTTGCAAACCGGGACCAGCCTTTTTTTTAATTCATCAAAGTTTTTTTCTTCTGAAAGTCTGGCGTATTGTGTTTTAAAACTTTTTAGATCTCCAAAGGCATATTCATCGATGATGCTAACTAAACCAAATAATTCTAATAAAGAATTTTGTAAAGGAGTTGCTGTTAGTAATATTTTTGGAGCGTGGGCAATTGCTTCTTTAATTGCTTTAGCAATTTTGTTATTGGTTTTGTAAACATTGCGCAAACGGTGTGCTTCATCTACCACCACCAAATCCCAATCAACTTTGCTTACATAAACCGCTTTGCTTTTAATAAACTGATAGGAACAAATAATAATATTATCATTTTGCTCAAAAGGATTGAAATTTGCCTTTTGTACTTCTTTATTGAAAGATTTTGTTTCAAGTATAATAGAAGGATAAAAAAATTTATCGGCAATTTCCTGATTCCATTGTTTTCGAAGGTTAGCAGGTGCAATAATTAATATTTTCCGTTTGCGTTCTGCCCATTTCTGTGAAATAACTATTCCGGCTTCAATGGTCTTTCCAAGCCCTACTTCGTCAGCCAAAACAGCCCCTTTAGAAAGTGGAGATTGAAAAGCGAACAAAGCTGCATCAACCTGATGGGGGTTTAAGTCAACCTGAGCATCGGAAAGAGCAGCTGTAAACTTCCCCAAACTATTTGAAGAAAAACGTTTGGTTAACTCGTACGCAAAGTATTTTGCATGATAGGGTGTGATGCTCATTTGGTCTTAGAATTTTTAAGAGCAAGTTTTAAGGCATCCTCACCTTGCTTATCGTAGTTGATTATTTTTAGAATCTTATCAGAAAGCCAAATTGTTAAAACTGGCTCGGGCGGCGTTTGCAAAAGCTCTGCCAACTTGATTACCAGCTCACGACTGGCTTTTCTTTCACCTCTTTCCAATATACTAACAAAGGCTTCATCATCTTCAAAATATGTTGCTGATTGCCTGAGTAGTAATTTTTTGTCTTCTCTTTGTTTGAGCAAGGTTTCTCCGAATGTCATTTGCTAAACCGAATTTGACTTGTCAAACTTACATAATAATTTTTAATACACGCACCAAATAAGAATCGAGACCACAACCTTAACTTTGCTAATAAACGAGCTCGAGGATTAATGTTTAACTTAAAAACTTAAGCAAAATGAAGAAGTTCTGTGGTCTTGATGTACACAAAGATAGCATATTTATGTGTATTCTTGTTGAAAATGGTCAATCGAGAATGGAAGAATTCTCGACACTAACCCCATTTTCTCCTAAGATTATACGTGATATCGAATTGTACAAGAAATCTGGACGAGCTATATTTTATAAAAAATCCAGTAAGAACAGAGGATTGGTAAGAAATACCGAAGGATGCATGTTTTTCGTGTCGTAGAGAACGACTTACATAAAGCAAAAAAGTCCTACAAAATCAATATTTTGCAGGACTTAGCTTTTTATTGTCAGCTTTTGGCTTTCCCTTAGAGCGGAAAGCGAGGGATTCGAACCCCCGGTACCAGCAATAGGTACAACTGATTTCGAGTCAGTCCCGTTCGACCACTCCGGCAGCTTTCCTTTCAGGTCCAATGAAAAAAAGAAGGGAGCCCCTTCTTTTAAGCGGAGAATGAGGGATTCGAACCCCCGGAGGTATGACCCTCAACGGTTTTCAAGACCGCCGCAATCGACCACTCTGCCAACTCTCCATGCTGCAAAAGTACATAATTTTTCTATTCCACCAAGAAATAATTTTAAATTGTCTTGCTCATACCCGTATGCAGGTCCTGTAAGTGTTCATTTTTTTAATTTAATTCAACCATACTTTACAGAAACTCTTAACTTTGCACCCCATCAAATGACCGAGATGATTATTTTTCAAAAATTATTTTTAGTATCTGTTTACCTTTTAAAACGACTTCCCTGGCGAATCCTCTACTTTATCAGCGACTTGATTGCGCTGGTATTGTATTATATTGTCGGCTATCGCAAAAAAGTAGTCTATGAAAATCTGACCAATTCTTTCCCTGATAAGTCAAAGAAGGAGATTAAAAAAATCGCCCATCAATATTACAGGCATCTCGCCGATATCATGATCGAAACAATCTGCGAGGAGAAGATTATGCCGAATTTTAAGCGGCATATGATTTTCAAAAACCAGGAGTTGCTCCATCAGCTTTATAAAACCGGGAAAAGCATCCTCATGGTTGGAGGTCATGTGGGGAATTGGGAATGGATTGGCATCACCGTTCAACCAATGGGCCCTTTCAAGGCAAAGGGGGTCATTAAACCGCTTTCGGATCCTTTTTTCAATGATTATATAGAAAATCTGCGAAGCAAATATTCTTCCGGCGTCATTCCTTTTCTGCGAACCCTTCGCGTGATGGCTGCTTCAAGGGACCAGCAATTTGTATACATGTTGGCCAATGATCAAACACCTCATCGCGATGAAATCAGGTTCTGGACCGACTTTCTGAATCAACCGACCCCCGTCTTTCTGGGTACCGAGAAAATTGCTAAATTGCTCGACATGCCTGTGATTTTTTCTAACTGCTACCGGGTCAAGCGGGGCGTTTACGAAATTGAATTAATCCTGATTACTGAAACGCCAAAAC
>JAUZPT010000530.1 GCA_030705745.1 Bacillota bacterium
CAAAGAAGCGATGTTTGATGTCATGAAATTCTGGCTTGAAAAGGGTGTTGATGGGTTCCGCCTTGATGTGATCAATTTTTTAAAAGTAAATGATTCGTTTAGGGATAATCCATTTGATACGGAAAAAAAGGAACAAAACCATTTGTTTGATAAGGACCAAGAGGGAATTTTAATGATCATTGAAGAAATTGCCGCGTTTGTGCATCAATATCCTGATAAATTCCTTGTTGGCGAGGTGGGTTCTGAAGACCTGGAGATTTTAAAACGGTATTCAGGGCCAAACAAACTGGATGTCGTTTTTAACTTTAATATTGGAAGTATCGCAGAGTTTCAGGTTGATTGTCTCTTTGGTGCATTGGAGGAAACGGAGAGAGCTTATTGTGAAGAGCAATTTCCTACTTTATTTTTTTCCAGCCATGATATGTCCAGGTATATTTCACGGTTTGGCGGCGATGAGGAACGGGCGAAGTTGGTTGCAACCTTTATGCTAACGGCTAAAGGTGTTCCATTTATTTATTATGGCGATGAAATCGGTATGAGGGACTGGGTGACGGATGACATTGCCCTGATGAAGGATGTTCAAGGCTTGACGGCTTATAAACTAGCATTACAATCAGGCCGAACAAATGAAGAAGCATTGGCGATTGCGAATGATAAAAGCCGGGATAAGTCACGGACCCCAATGCAATGGAATTCAGATCCTTATGTTGGTTTTTCCGATCATCAATCATGGATTACGATTCCGAAAGATGCTTACAAAGTGAATGTTGAAGACCTGCAAAATCTTCCGGATTCTATGCTTTCTTTTTATAAAAATTTATTGAAGATTCGTAACGAACATTCTTCCTTAAGGTCAGGAAAGTATGGATTTTTACGCTATGAAGATGGAATGATTTATTTCAACCGGATAGATGATGTGGAAAAGGTACACGTCGTGTTAAATTTTAGTCTTGAATCGAAAACGCTCGACGTTGGAGCGGCTACGGAGTTGCTGCTTTCGACTAAGAGAAGGTTCCTTGATGGTGGAAGGACCATTGAGGTACTCCCGAATGAAGCTTTGATCCTTAAGGAGGTATAGGAAGATGACCATTTTGGTAAAAGGAAATGTGAAAACGTGTGAACAGCTTGTAGAGGAATTCTCTTCAAAAGCGCAACCATTCAATCCTGAAAAAATTGTCTTATCAGGCATTGAAGAAAAGGATGTCTATAATATTACGGCACCGTTTGAAGATGAAGGGGAGCTTGTGATAGCTGGGCGTGTCGAATCGCGTGACAGTGAACATTCCCATGTTTATTTTTTTGTGCAGCGAAACGGTGAATGGGTACCAAGAGAAAATGCTCCTGTTCTTGAATTGCAGGATCCTTTTTTTACAAGAATTGCCGGTGAGCTCGTTTTGGGAGGAGTGCAAATTTTTCCGCATCAGACGATTGCCGGGGCACTTGGCTGGCGAACGGTTTTTTACAAAGGGAAAACAGTTGCTAATTTACAAGAGTTTGCAAAAGGACCGGATGGAATGAAGGACCTTCGCCTTGTGGAGCTTAAAGACGGAAGTGTGGGGGTACTAACACGACCACAAGGGGAAAAGGGCGGAAGAGGGAAAATTGGCTGGACCCGTATTGCTTCTTTGGAGGAACTGACGCTGGATGTCATCAATGAAGCCCCATTGCTTCAAGGCCAGTTTATTGACGAGGAGTGGGGCGGAGCGAACGAACCGCA
>JAUZPT010000531.1 GCA_030705745.1 Bacillota bacterium
ATGCTTTGTCCAAATTTCAACCTTCTTAAGAAGGGAATAAAAATGGGAGAAAGCAAAACAGTAATAAGAAAAGACATAATAATTGTGAAAATAATAACTTGCTCCAGCATTTTATCCCCTCCCCCCATCGATTTCGCTTTGGAGAGCAATTTTATTCAGCATCATAGCTATATCATATGTTCCATCATTTTCATTAAGAAGTTTATTATTCAAAACGTGAAATTTAGTGGTATCCATCTTTTTATCTTTTTCTCCATCCAATTTTTCTACATAAAAGCTTAATAGTTGCCGGAGGGATTCCAGAGGGTTTTCTGTGAAAAAAACCGGGAACTTGCTGGGTGTATAGGAGGGAAGGGCTTCTCCTTTCTCCCATACGGCTGCGATTGCCCCATTTGCAATCGCCTCACTAAGTTCCCCTGATTCGGCATCCAATGATAGGAAAAGCCCTTTAGGCTGTAAGGTTTCGGCTTGGTCTGTCACTGTGTAAAATAAAAGATCCGCCTCATCCGCTCCCCGGCGATCAGCAAAAAGATTTGCTAATTCTTTAAAGGTTAAGTACATTTTTATCTCCCCTCAATTGCTTCACATGCAACAAGCCGGTCGTCAAAATCATGGACATGGCTGCCAATAATCTGATACGTTTCATGCCCTTTCCCGGCAATTAACACAACATCTCCTGAAGATGCCTGATTGATAGCGAAATAAATGGCTTCCCTTCGGTCAGGTATCACTTTGTAGTTTTCCCCCTGTACACCTGCTTCCATTTCCTTCAAGATTTCCAAGGGATCCTCACTTCTTGGATTATCTGAAGTAAAGATGGCATCTGTTGAATTGCGGCAGGCAATTTGAGCCATTAACGGCCGTTTAGTACGGTCCCGGTCCCCTCCGCAGCCGACAATCACAAAAACCCTTTTTTGTGCAAAATGCCTGATGGTTTTCAGGACATTTTCAAGACTGTCAGGAGTATGCGCATAATCAACAATCACCGTAAAGTCCTGGCCGGCATTGACTAATTCAAAACGTCCGGAAACTCCTTTAATCCCTTCAATTGAATGAATAATATCCTGAATCGGTATATTTGAAAGAATAGTTGCAGTGATGCTCGCCAAAACATTATAAACGCTGAATTTCCCGATAAATTGTATCTTAACGGGAAATACCTCACCTTGCACATTCAAATCAAAAGTGGTACCGGAGGAAGTCATTTTAATATTGCTGGCGCGCAAGTCTGCCTGATGGTCGATGCCATATGTAACCACATGTGCTGCCGTTGATTTTGCATACATTTCAGAAGCGGGATCGTCAGCATTCAGAACCGCAAATTTGGGCCTGTCATGGTCAAATGCATTGCCCAGCTGGGCAAACAGCAAGCTTTTGGCACGCTTATATTCCTCCATTGTTCCGTGATAATCCAGGTGATCCTGGGTCAGGTTTGTAAATACCGTCACATCATAATCACAGCCATGAACCCTTCCTAAATCAAGGGCATGGGAAGAAACCTCCATGACAGCATGATCCACTTCCTCTTCCACCATCTGGTGAAATGTTTTCTGAAGGGTTAAGCTTTCAGGTGTTGTATTTTTGGTTTCAAGTGTTTTATCACCAATCTTTGTATACATCGTGCCAATCAGTCCTGTTTTTTTGCCCGCATCAGAAAAGATTTTCTCTATTAAATGGCTGGTTGTCGTTTTCCCGTTTGTACCAGTTATCCCG
>JAUZPT010000532.1 GCA_030705745.1 Bacillota bacterium
CTTGCTTTTGCACGTACAAAATTTCGATACTTATGAATCAAATAATCTAATGCCCCACCGTCGCCTTGATGAACTAAATCGACAATTTCCTCATCTTCCATGGTAAAAAATTGTTCATTTATCTTTGTCTCGAATTCTGTACTCACTAGATCCCCCTCCACCCGAACAAGCATAGATACTAGTATTATATAACAGGGGTTTTTTGGGCGTCAACGCTCACCTTTGTCCTCTGCGCCACTTTTCAAAAATTTCTGCCATTTCTTCGCTAATAGGCAGCTTGGTTGAAGGTCTTTTTTCCTGAATCTTCTTCACTCTTTTTTCAATGCCTTTTTCAATTGTATTCATCTCAATCAGAAGCTCTCGAGCCGACTTTCTTAATGCCCCTTGTCCAAAAATCGCCCATTGTTCCGTAAAATCTGATGTCGCCACATGAATTTGCGTTTTGCGATTGGACAGGCTGATTGCCATTTTTTCAATCCGTTCATCAGCAGATTCATTTTCTTTCGTGAAAATAACCTCTACCTTATGATTTTTATACTTTTTTTCAGTCCCTTTTACATAGTGGGCATCAAAGACAACTATTACACGGTACCCGGAAAAGGCCTGGTACTCTGCCATTTTTTCAATTAATCGATCTCTTGCCGCAGGTAAATCTCGTTCCTTTAATACCCTTAAGTCTGGCCATGCTCCGATAATGTTGTATCCGTCTACCAGCAGAATATCCATTTCTATCCCTCTAATGGATGCCTTTTTCGATATACCTCATACATTAATAGTGCAGCTGCTACAGATGCATTTAGGGATGTTACTTTCCCAACCATAGGTAAATGAATGAGAAAATCACATTTATCCCTGATTAACCTGCCCATTCCTTTACCTTCGCTTCCAATTACAAGACCCAGCGGAAGCGTTCCATCAAACTGCCGGTAATCTTCTTTTCCTTTTGCATCAGTACCTGCAATCCAAACACCGCGTTCTTTTAACTCATCAATCGTTTGAGCCATGTTCGTTACTCTTACAACAGGTATATACTCAATGGCCCCGGTCGATGCTTTTGCAACAGTAGTGGTCAGTCCAACTGCACGTCTTTTGGGAATGATAATCCCATGAGCACCGACTGCATCTGCTGTTCTCATAACAGAACCTAAGTTATGAGGATCTTCTATCTCATCCAATAACATAAAGAATGGAGGTTCATTTTTCTTTTCTGCTGCGGCAAACAGATCTTCAAGTTCCGCATATTGATACGCAGCAATATAGGCTAATACACCTTGATGGTTTTGATCTGAAATTTGATCAATTTTTTTCTTTGGCACAAATTGAACAATCACATTTCTCTCTTTAGCTAGCTGCGTGACTTGCTGCATTTGACCGCGCTGTGAGCCTTCTGCTATTAAAATTTTATTGATATCACGATTGGATTTTAGTGCTTCAATCACCGGGTTTTTTCCTACAATGAAATCTTGACTCATTTTATACTTCCTCCTTTCTGTTCTTCTACGAGCATAAACGATTTTACAATTAATTCTTCCAGCCTTTCCACTTGGCCAGTTAAATACAGATAACCCATTAATGCTTCAAAGGCTGTACTGTAATGATAGGTTTGGACATCTGTATTTTTCGGAACTGTACCCGATTTTGCATTTCTTCCCCGCATGACTACTGCCATTTCATCGTCGGTTAAGGATTGATGGTCCATTAATTGAAA
>JAUZPT010000533.1 GCA_030705745.1 Bacillota bacterium
AATTGCCGATGTTATACATCATTGGCATAATCGACGTTCGCGCATCCGCCCAGAAGCTGATGCATGCGAGCAGTATAAACACTCCGCCATATACAAGGACGCCGCCGATTACAAACAGCACAAACAAGATGGGATCAAACCATTTGATCGTTAGCCCCAGCTTGCTTCCTGAATACATCATAATCGCAAAGCCGGTAATTGCACCGAACATCGATTCGAGCTCAATTCGTTCCAGGATGATTTGAAAAAGACTATGAATCGGCCTTGTCAAAATTCTGTCGAGCTCCCCTTTGACAATGTAGCGCTCATTAAAATCCCAAATATTAAAAAATGATGAAAAAATAGCAAAGGGCACGAGAAAAAATCCATAAATGAAAATGATTTCATCCCGATTCCACCCAGCCAATAAACTTGTATGTCCGAAAACAACCAAAATAAAAATGAAGTTTACTGCCTGCGACAATAAGTCGGAAAATATTTCTACAAACAAATCAGCCCTGTATTGAAGTCTCGTCTTCATATACTGGGCAACATACTGAAAAAACATCGATGCATAAAACATCCGTTACCCTCCTTGAATGACAAGCTGTTTTTTTGCCAATATCCATAACACCTGAACAGGAACGATCAAAATTATCACCCAAATCGCCTGCTGGAGAATGGCTTGCATGGCATGCTGATGCGAAAATCCATTCGTGAAAATCATGCTAGGAATATAACTGATGCCCTGAAAAGGCAAGTATTTCATCAACCCTTGAGCCCAAACCGGAAAAAAGCTGATTGGAAGGAGCAGCCCGGAGAACAAATCAATGACTACCCGTTTTGCACGAATTAACCCGGAATTATTATATAAGAAGAAAGTGGTAATTCCCGTCAATAAGTTAAGCTGTGTATTAATTAGAAAACTTAGTAATATGGAAATCGAAAAAAGTCCCCAAACAGCTGGATTCCACGTAATCTTGACTGGAAAAATAAGCGAAACAATGACCATCCCCGGCACAGAAAAGAACAAAAGACGGAAAATCCCTTCACCTAATCCCTGCATCGTTTTCATCCATAAATAGCTGTACGGGCGGATTAGTTCAACAGCCACTTTTCCTTCCATGATTTCAACGGCCATCTCTCGGTCGATATTGTTAAAATAAAATGCTCTCGCCATCCAGGCAATCGCAACATACGTGGTCATTTGAAGGACCGAAAGCCCTTGAATATGGCTCTTAGTCCCATAGATGGCAGACCATAAAAAATAATAAGCACCAATATTAATTGCATATATCAAGATACCTGTATAATAATTCGTTCGGTAAGCAAGCATCATCAGAAAACGGATTCTGATCATTTCAATATATTTATCCAAATCTATTTCCTCCTTCCCTCTTACACCGAACCTTTTTCATAAATATTTCGGATGATTTCTTCCGTCGAAATTTCAAGAATATTGATGTCCTTGATTTTATAAGCTGCAACCACTTTCGCGATTACCTGTGAAATCAATTCATCGTTGTCATCTACAAGCGCTGAAAAGATTTGCTTCTTTTCATCCATTTCCCATTTCACAGGCATTCCGCTTGCCAAAGCTTCCAACGAATGAACATTTACTTTTTCTAAAAATTGAAATTGCAGTTCCTTACCTTCGCCCCATTTTTCTTTTAAGCTTTTTAACGCTCCATCATAAATAATATTTCCTTCATCAAGCATCACAAC
>JAUZPT010000534.1 GCA_030705745.1 Bacillota bacterium
ATGATATATCCGATATAATAAGCAAGAATCATAATGCTACCAATACCAAGTGTAACGGAAAATTCGGACATCGTATTCACCTCGAAAAATTGACTTAAGTGATAATGAAACACTTCTAAACGTATCATACTCGCAGTTAAGGTAATTAAAAGATTTGTTGCAATCATGTGAATAAGGAGTGAACATTCAGTGAACATCTGCCTTTTGGGAGCAACAGGACGCGTGGGCTCCATCCTTTTAGAACATGCACTCTCTCAAGGTTTCCATGTCCAGGCTCTTGCACGGAAACCGGAAAAGCTCCCTTCCATCAGTCCTTTATTGACAGTAACGGAAGGAAATGCCTTGGACCCGCAAGCCTTAAAACAAGTAATGAAAAACGCGGACGTCGTAATTAGTGCACTAAACACGGGTAAAAACAATACCTTGTCATTATCTATACCTTTCATTATCCAAGCCATGAAGGAGCACGATATAAAGCGAATCATTACTATAGGAACAGCAGGCATTTTACAGGCACGTTCAGAACCAGAACATTTCCGATTTCAAACTGCTGAATCAAAAAGGAAGTCTACCCATGATGCCGAAGATCATTTAAAGGTCTTTTATTTTTTAAAAGAATCGGACCTTGATTGGACAATTGTTTGCCCGACTTATTTGCCTATCGGTGAAAGGAAAGGTGTGTATCGGTATGAAATTGACTTTCTGCCGGAAAAGCCAAGCTCGATTTCCATTTTTGATACAGCAGATTTTGCATTCCAGCTGCTCTTTTCCAATGAATTTGTCCATTGTCGGGTTGGATTGACCTATTAATTATCCGTATTTAAAAGGAAGCTCCCGGCATCGGGAGCTTCCTTTTTATTATCCTGCCATATGTTGAAGTTCGTACATTTGAAAATACTTTCCTTTCAATTCCATCAATTGTTCATGATTGCCCTTCTCGACGATTTTCCCTCGATCGAGGACGAGTATTTGATCGGCATTTCGTATCGTGGAAAGACGGTGTGCAATGATAAATGTTGTCCTTCCTTGCTTCAATATATCCATCGCTTCCTGGATGATCGTTTCTGTCTCTGTATCAATGCTCGAAGTCGCTTCATCCAAAATCAAAATTGCAGGGTCAAACGCAAGTGCCCGTGCAAATGAAATTAATTGTCTTTGCCCACTCGAAAGGGTGCTTCCTTTCTCGATTACAGGTTCATCATAGCCATTTTCCAAGTTCTTAAAAACTTTATTGGCTCCGACATCGTCCAAAGCCTTTTCTATTTTTTCACGGCTGATGGACGAATCGTTTAAACTCACATTGGATGCAATGGTTCCCGTGAATAAATAAGGGTCTTGGAGGACAATCCCCATATGTTTTCTAACCGTTTGCCGAGGCAGAGATGAGATCTCTTTTCCATCTATCATAACTTTTCCTTTTTGATTATCATAAAAGCGGAAAAGCAAATTCATGATCGAGCTTTTCCCAGAGCCGGTATGGCCGACAAGCGCAATCGTCTCTCCATGCTTCGCTTCGAAATCAATATCCTTCAACACATAGTCATCTTCCTTGTAACCGAACGAAACTTTGTTGAAGCTCACATTTCCATTATATCTTGGAATTTGTTCGCTGCTGACGTCTTCGCCCGGTTCATTCATGAGTTCGAAAACGCGCTCACCAGCTACAAGCGCAGATTCCAAATTAGCGAGTTGGTTGACAATACC
>JAUZPT010000535.1 GCA_030705745.1 Bacillota bacterium
CTCCTTCGCCTCTTCATAATATTGCTCCATTTTATGTATCCGCTGATCAAAGTAGAAGTCCGAACTCACAATATACGGATAAAGGCTGATTAAATCCCCACCATGCCGCCTTTTCCACACCTTGGATTTTTCAGTAAAGAAGCGATCGCCCGCAAGAATGGCTCCTGCCACCCCGCCGATCCCTTTATAAAAAGAAACATAAACACTATCAAATAGTTCACAAATTTCGGCAGCCGTTTTTTTATAAAAAGGCGTAACTTCAAAGAGCCTTGCTCCGTCCAGATGCAGCTTGATCCCTTTTTCACGGCAGTAATGGGAGATGGACACAAGCGTTTCATAGTCTGGCAATTGGCCACCGATCTCACGCTGCGGCAATTCAAGCAATATACAGGAAATATCCGTATCAATGCCCGCGACATCCTCCAGGGTAATTAATCTGTTTTTATCCGCAAGCAGGATGGGTTCGATTTGATGCAGCTCCTTCAACCCATCTTCCTCATGAATTTCTAAATGGCATAAAGGATGATAGGCCACCCTCTTCAATCCTTTTTCATCACACCAGATTCTTAGTGCGATCTGTTGAGCCATCGTTCCACTTGGAAAAAACACCGCCGATTCCTTGCCTAGATATGCTGCCATTTTGTCCTGAAAGTCTTCAATGACCTTCCCTCTGCCATATGTATCGCTCTCCTGCTGCCCATCAATTCCTTTTAGGGCTTCTTTCAATACGTGAACGTCTCTCGCCCCATGGCCTACCAGCGGATATTCCGCCCGTTTAAATGCTTCCAATAAAGGATTTTTATTATTCATTGTTCAATGCTCCTCTCCGTTTGCAAATTAATAAGCAAGCTTATAAAGCAAAAATCTCTCATTGTGATTATGTTCATAAACTCCAGGAAGACGGACTTCTTTTTTTAAATCAAAGGAAGGGTGGTTTTCCAAAAAATAAACATACTCTTCCGATGGATAATATAAAATCAGTTCAACTTCACGAGGTGTATTTTCCACGGAAAGCAATATATTGTTCACGACATTCATAAAAACCTGGATCGAAAAAGGATTGAAAAAATAAAAACGATTGTCGGAAGGATCAATCTCATACTGCTCTGCGAGGCAGTTCAGAAAATGAATACTGCTGCTGCCTTTTTTCGCTTTTTTTAGGTAATCTTTACGATTTCCAACTGCTTCGTGATAAAATATCTCATTCATTTCAATTCCAGTAACCGTTGCATCAAATAAATGATGGATAAAGAAATTCAATCGCCCTTTTCCACAGCCAAAGTCCACGACTCGGTCGCATCTTTTCAATTCATAGTTCTTAAACAATTCTTCTAGCGCACCATACGGAGTAGGTTCATAGCGATGGTAATGCAACGAATTGTTAAAACCCTGTTGGTCTCCCCGCGTTTTGATGTTCAACAGCTTATCATAATAGTACTCTTTCATGTCTAACTCCTCATAAAGCTAAAAAGTATTGGCTCCCTTTTTCCATTGTACTATTTTTTCCTTCTCACAAGCTCGTTTAATAAAAACGAAATTTTCAAATTTCATTCCACACTTCTAGGTGGAATAACTGATCAAAGAACATATTTATTACCGTCTTTGACTAAATTATATTATGATGAATAAAATGGAGGTCGATTGATTATGGAAAACAATGCCGAAATTAGAATGGAAGTTTTACAAAGTGTGAGTGGGTTATC
>JAUZPT010000536.1 GCA_030705745.1 Bacillota bacterium
GCCAGCGGCGCCTGCTTCGCGGCAGATACTCAAGAGTTCATCCTAAAAAATGGCCTTAAAATCATCGTCAAACCCGATCATCGATCGCCAGTCGTTGTCGCTCAGATCTGGTATAAGGTCGGCTCGGCGTATGAACCGGGTGGCGTGACCGGCATATCACATCTGTGCGAGCATTTAATGTTTAAAGGTACCCCGAAACATCCAGCCGGACAATTCTCGAAAATCATTGGAGAGAATGGTGGGGAAGAAAATGCGATGACATCTAACGATTTCACCAATTATTTTCAAAAATTATCGAATGACCGCTTGGAAATTTCATTTCAATTAGAAGCAGATCGGATGCGTAATTTAAATGTTCCCGAAGCTGAATTCAAAAAAGAATTAGAAGTCGTGAAGGAAGAGCGCCGTATGCGACTTGAAGATGTTCCTGAAGGCTTACTCTATGAACGCTTCAATGCAGCAGCGCATTTGACGAGTCCCTATCATCATCTCACCATGGGTTGGATGAGTGATTTAAACAGTGTTACTTTAGCAGATGCCAAAGCCTGGTATCAAAAATGGTATGCACCTAATAATGCGATTTTAGTTGTGGTGGGAGATGTCGATCCGAATCATGTCCAGCAACTTGCCGAAAAATATTTTGGTCCGCTCAAACCGAGCATACTTCCGACGTTAAAACCGCAAGGTGAACCACCTCCGGTCGGCGAACGTGGCGTAGTGGTGCGAGCGCCTGCAAAATTACCGATGCTTTTCATTGGCTATAATGTTCCGAGTTTGAAGACGACGAAAGAACCCTGGAAAGTCTACGCCCTTGCCATCATTTCCGGTATTTTGGATAGCGGCGACAGTTCGAGATTACCCAGTGAATTAGTGCGTCGCCAGCAAATCGCCAGCCAAGCGGGCGCATACTACGAACCTTTTGCGTTATATAGTCCATTGTTTATTTTGCAAGGTGTGCCGGCGGAAGGGAAAAATGTAGCAGGTCTCAAAGCTGCATTGCTCGCGGAAATTAAACGCTTACAGACGACGCTGATCCAACCTGCCGAATTGCAACGCGTGAAAACGCAAATTATTGCGCAAAAAGTGTTTGCGAAAGATTCACAATTCGGACAAGCCATGGAAATTGGAGGGTTGGAATCTGTCGGATTGTCTTGGCGAGAAGGTACGAATTATGTTGAACAAGTGAAAAAAATCACTCCCGAACAAATTCAAGCGGTGGCAAAAGAATATTTGATCTCAGATCGATTAACCTTAGGGGAATTGCAAGCCTTGCCGATTACTCAAAATGCCGTAAAACGCCAACCCATTATTGGAGCGCATGACCATGACTAAAAAAATCCTTACTGCTTTATGTACCCTTTCTTTTTTATTTGCACCTGCAAGTTTTGCAAAAAGAACCGTAGATTTTACGAAGTGGACGACACCTGAAGGCTTGCTCGTCTATTATGTATCAGCACCTGAAATTCCTATGGTCGATATAACGCTGGCTTTTGCGGCAGGTTCTGCGCGGGATGGAGAGCGACCGGGTATTGCAAATCTGACCAATGAATTATTGTTAGGAGGCGCGGGAAAACTCGATGCGAATCAGCTTGCGATCGCTTTCGATGAAGTCGGCGCAACCGTGCAAAATGAAGTAGGAAGAGAGATGGCAACGATGCATCTCAGAACATTATCCGACAAAAATAGTTTTGAAC
>JAUZPT010000537.1 GCA_030705745.1 Bacillota bacterium
CGCTTTGCTTTAGGCATTCACTAGCCTCATAGCGAAGCAGCGTTTCTTTCGTTGCATCCAACGCTTTTTCCAAATCCTTCACGACTTCAAGCTGACGACGAACAGCGGATACAAGCGTCTCTTCAGGAGCGTTGAGCAGCGGGCTTAACTGTGTTAAAATCTCTTGTTTTTGATAAAGCTGCTTTCTGACCCTGCTTCCACAAATGAAACGAAGCCGTGTATTATTTTTTTGTTTTTCCCAGTCGAGAATTTTAATTGCTGCCACTTGCCCTGTAGAGTCAGGATGCGTTCCCCCGCAGCCATTATCGTCAAAGTCCGGGATAATGACGAGCCGAATGTTATCCGTAACCGCGATTTTCTTTCTGAGATGATAATTCTCCAATTCCTGTTCAGTTACCCATTTGCTTTCAATCGTTCGATTCTCAAGGATGATGCGATTTGCGAGTTCCTCCGCTTGCCAAGCATCTTCTTCGGTCAACTTTTCCACACCGAGATCAATGGTCAACACTTCTTTTCCTAAATGGAAACTAAGCGTTTTCATGTTGAATAAACGTTCAAATGCCGCGGACAAAATATGCTGACCCGAATGCTGCTGCATATGGTCAAATCGCCTTTCCCAATCAATTGCACCAAGAACATCTGCACCCACTTCAGAGAGCGGCATTTTTACATAATGGCGGATTTCACCATCAATTTCTTCAACATCTTCAACTTCAATCCCGTTTAACGTTCCCACATCATGCGGTTGCCCTCCTCCGGTCGGATAAAAAGCCGTTTCTTCCAGCACGACAAACACTCTGCCGTCTTCATCTACTGCCTGTTTTACTATTTTCGAGGTAAAATTGCATATGTAAGCATCACGATAAAATATTTTATTTTTCACTATTTCAACTCTCCTTACTGTCTTTTTGAAAGGACAAACTCGGTTTATTTACAATGTTCACCTCTTCATATTAGTAAATTCCAACATAATTAGCAAAAAACTATTGTTTTATACAGTAATAACAGGGTAAAGAAAGAGTAGATTCACTTAGTGAATATAATTACTAGAGGAGGAATGAACATGAATCGCGATGAAAGTAAAGGAACAATGAACCAATTAAAAGGTGACGTAAAAGAAGGTTTCGGGAAATTAACAAATAACGAATCGATGGAAGCAGAAGGTAAAGTCGATCGTGCTAAAGGCACTGTCCAGGAAAAGTTCGGAGAGGCGAAGGAAAAAGCTGCCGAAACATTCAATGACGTAACGAATAAATAGAAAGATGAAAGCCCTTGACCATCCCCCCATGGCCAAGGGCTTTCTTTTGTTAAAAATACCAATGGTTTTATTTCACCAACGAAAGAATTCGCACAATCAAAATGATTAATCTCAACTCGTAAGAAGATCTATTTTTTACTTCTTTGTAAATTTCCAAGAGCTTGATGGAGACTAGAAAAAGTCAAAATACTTTTGAAATCAATTCCCAGATTCACCATAGTTTGAGCTATTTCAGGTCTAATTCCTGTTAAACAAGTCTCTATACCTACCAATTTTAAGGATGAAATAACTTTAAATAACTGGTCAGCAACCATTGTATCGATTATTGGTACCCCTGATAAATCAATAATCATATATGTTAAGTTATAATTCGTTCCTTGTTCTAATGCCCTATCCATTAATTGCTGCGCCCTTTTGGTATCCAGGTCCCCTA
>JAUZPT010000538.1 GCA_030705745.1 Bacillota bacterium
CATCACGGGGCGGCGGATTAAAGGTGATTGTAGTGAATGGTTGCCAATAACGAAACGATAACGAAGATCCCTGATACTTTAGTTGGAAAATAAGTTTAGGGATCTTTTCCTGGAGATTAAACTGTTTTCGAAAACGACACAACCTTAGAAGTCCGGTTGTGTCGTTTTAGTTTATGTCCTTAATTCCGCGATAGGATCATATTTCAAATTATATTAATATGCTGCCTTTGGTAATAATGATATTTCCCTAAGGCTGTATCTTCTTTTAACCTTATTGGAAAAAGCACCATTTCCGGAGAGGTTTCCACGACCCTCCTTTCATTTTAAAATTACAGGGTCTGACTGGTTTGGACTGCGTTTAAATTTGGATATAAAAGGCGGTTCCTCTCCCTCCTGAATAATCAGGGAGTCGGTCGTCAGTTTCAATATTTTCACGTTAATATTTTCGATGACCAGCGTAGTGTCATTTACAAGCTTCCATTCATCGGTATTTCCGGCTAACCCAGCTTTCTGTTCGTATCTTTTATTTTGGCGATAGTAATAGATAGCATATTTCCCGGTATTGTAAAAGCAATAACCGGTGCTTTGGGAACCTTTATCGACACAATCCCAATACCCAGCCTTGTCGCCGCATATCAGGTTTCTTTTACTTTTAAAATGATCACACGAAAATAAGAACAACAGACCGAAAAGGTAAACATAAAATTTCATACGTGAATAATTTGATTAAAATGGTCGTATGGAGCTCGCATGTGAGATTTTCATCCTTATTTGTAATCTTCAACCATGCTCGGTTCATACGTAAATGATTTTATTAAATCCTCCCTGTTTGGTTGACTATGGGTCTTCAGTTGTTTAAATAAGGCAGTTTTAAGGATAAAACCGCTCCTCTTTTTTTGGATTACAAATCTAACTTTTTTTGTACTATCAGGAGTAATCCTTCTTCGTGTTTTTGAATGACAAATCTTTCTTGCAATACGCTTAAAATATCGGTTCGATCAACTGCCACAAGGCAACATCTTTTATTTCAACCGGCTAGCTATGACCATGTCGATTTGTTTATCGGTCAATATCTTTCGAAGGAATAAAGTCATTCCAGCCATAAAACCACCATGGTATCTCGTCCTGGGATGCTTAGCGGTGATTGCCTTATAGATTAAACCGGCAATGACTTCTGGTTCCGTGTTTCTGGTCAGGAACCTGTGGTTCATGCCAATCATCTTATCTACCATTTTTTTGTAGGTCTTGTTCTTTGTAACCTTAAGGGCACTGTCCATCGCTATATCGTTCCATTCCGATTTCACCAGACCCGGTTCAATGACGATGACATTAATCCCGAATTGTTTCACCTCCACGCGCATGCTATCGCTGAGGGCTTCCACGGCAAACTTGCTGGCGTAATACCAACCGCCAAAGGGCGGAGCAAACTTTCCGCCAATGGAAGAGATGTTGACAATCTTTCCCGAATGCTGCTTCCGCATTTGGGGCAGGACGAGTTGGGCCATCCGTGCCAAACCGAAGACATTGACCTCCATCTGGTATCTGGCTTTTGCAAGAGGGACCTCTTCGATGGCTCCATAAGAACCAAAACCGGCATTGTTGATCAGCACATCAATCTTTCCTTCCGAATTGATGATTTCTTCAACGGCATTGACCATGGATGCGTCGTCTGCAACATCGAGTTGCAAC
>JAUZPT010000539.1 GCA_030705745.1 Bacillota bacterium
AATATAAACGGTTAAAATAATAAAAGTGCCGCCATACAAAAAGGCAAGAATCTGGGAGGTTGCAAATAACCGCCTCTTAAACAGCCATAATGGCAAAATTGGTTCCTCAGCTTTTAATTCAATGATGAAAAAGGCAATAAAAAAGATTACGAAGCTTGCAAACAGGCTAATAATCTGTGTGGAATTCCAGTCATATTGTTTTCCGCCAAATTCCAATGCGAACATTAAGCTTACTACTGAAACCACAAGAGTAATGGCCCCAAACCAATCGATTTTTTGTTTGGTATGCTGCAGTGATTCATGATAATAACGGACAATAAGAAACAATGACACGAGACCGATTGGAACATTCACATAAAACACCCAATGCCAGCTAATGTAGTCTGTGATATAGGCTCCAAGCAATGGTCCCAGTACGCTCGATGCCCCGAAAACCGCCCCTAACAGCCCTGTCATCTTGCCGCGGTTTTCAGGCGGGAAAATATCAAACACAATGGTAAAAGCGATTGGCATCAAGGCTCCGCCGCCAATTCCCTGGATAGCGCGGAAAATGCTTAATTGAATAATGCTATGGGCCACACCGCAAAGGGCAGAGCCAATTAGAAATATACTTAAACCAAAAATAAAAAAGCGTTTCCTTCCGAACATGTCGGACAATTTACCGAAAATGGGCATGCCGGCCATAACTGCTACCATATAGGCGGATGTTACCCAAATAAATTTATCAAACCCGCCAAGGTCCGAAACGATGGTCCCCATGGCTGTTGCCACAATTGTATTATCCATGGCCGACATTAATATGCCTAACAACAGCCCGGCAACGACAAATTTAAGATTATTATCTTTTTTGATCATATGGATTCTCCTTAAAAATTCTACTATATGATTTCGTCAAAAAGGACTTCTGCAGCCTCCTTTACATTTAATGAAAAGGTTTGTAAGATGATAAATATCTTGATTATCAAGATAAAGTTATTTTAAAAGGGGAGATGAGCCCTTGTCAATGCATTTTACCGATCAAAAAGAACTATTAAAAGAGTTGATTCAGGATATGCGCAAATTAAGCACAAGAATGGTCCTTTTTCAACAAAATGCCGCTCATTCTCTTGGTGTGATTCATACGGATTTCAAAACAGCAGATATTCTCAATGAAACGGGCCCGATTACTGCCGGAGAATTAGGAAGGATCACGGGACTCAGTACAGGATCCGTTACTGCTTTAATTGACCGGCTGGAGCAGGCGGGATACGTAAAAAGGGAAAAGGACCCAAATGACAGAAGAAGGGTCATCATCGTCCCTATCAAAGATCACCACCAAAAGATTAAAGAACATTACCTTCCTTTAAGCAAGGCGATGTCGGAATTGTGTTTACAGTATAAAAATGACGAACTTGCCTTAATCATTGATTTTATTGAAAAGACTATTGCCATACATGAAAGAGAAATCCAGCGATTAAGCTTGTCGGAAACAAAACAGACTGACTGAGAGATGAAAGGAAGAACGGCTCTCTTTTCAAAAAGAAAAAGAGGCTCATACGTTGAGCCTCCTCTATCTTATAGTACTATATCCCCGGCTTTTGCATTTGCCTCCACTTGTTCCGCATTTTTCGCTCCAGGAATCAAACTGGAAACGGCAGGGTGCTTTAAACACCAGGCTAACGCCCACTGTGCCATGTTCATTCCCTCAGG